>JBMOJG010000024.1:0-11109 GCA_049316925.1 Alsobacter sp.
ATCGAGCGGATTGCCGGGCAGGTCGAAGGTGACGTCGTCGGGCAGCGTCACCGGCAGGTCGGCGACCGGCACCGGCACCACACCGCAGGCCTCGCAATGGATGATCGGGATCGGGCAGCCCCAGTAGCGCTGGCGCGAGACGCCCCAGTCGCGCAGCCGGAAATTGACCTTGCGGCGACCGACGGGCTCATTGCCGAGGCTCGTCGTTTCGAGGCGGCGCGCCACGTCTTCCCAGGCATCGTCCGTGGACATGCCGTCGAGGAAGCGCGAGTTCACCATGCGGCCTTCGCCCACATAGGCGGTATCGCCGATCTGGAACGCAGCGGGATCCTGGCCCTGCGGGCAGACCACCAGCGTCACCGGCAGGTCGTATTTGCGGGCGAAGTCCAGGTCGCGCTGGTCATGGGCCGGGCAGCCGAAGACTGCGCCCGTACCGTAGCCCATCAGCACGAAATTGGCGACGAAGACCGGCAGCGTGATCGACGGATCGAGGACATGCTGCACCCGCACGCCCGTGTCGTAGCCGAGCTTCTCCGCCGTCTCGATATCGGCCTCCGACGTGCCGCCCCGGCGGCAGTCGTCCTGGAAGCGGGCGAGCGCCGGGTCGGTTTCGGCAAGCTTCAGCGCCAGCGGATGGTCCGGCGCGATCGCCATGAAGCTGGCGCCGAACAGCGTATCGATGCGCGTCGAGAAGCAGGTCAGCTCGGTTTCGTCCGCCGGGGCGGTTGCCGGGTCGAGCCCGAACCGCACCAGCATGCCCTCGGACCGGCCGATCCAGTTGCGCTGCATCAGCCGCACCTTCTCGGGCCAGCGATCGAGGCCGTCGAGGGCGTCGTGCAGGTCCTGCGCGTAATGGGTGATCCGCAGGAACCACTGGGTCAACTCGCGCTGCTCGACGAGCGCGCCCGAGCGCCAGCCGCGGCCGTCGATGACCTGCTCGTTGGCCAGAACGGTCTGGTCCTCGGGGTCCCAGTTGACCTTCGCGGTCTTGCGGTCGACGAGCCCGGCGGCGAGGAAGTCCAGGAACATCCGCTGCTGGTGCTTGTAGTAGCGCGGCTCGCAGGTGGCGAATTCCCGGTGCCAGTCGAGCGACAGCCCCATCGACTTCAGCTGCCCGCGCATCGTCGCGATATTGGCGTAGGTCCAGGTCGCCGGATGCGTCTTGTTGGCCATGGCGGCGTTCTCGGCCGGCATGCCGAACGCGTCCCACCCCATCGGGTGCAGCACATTGAAGCCGCGGGCGCGCTTGTAGCGGGCGACGACGTCGCCCATGGCGTAGTTGCGCACATGGCCCATATGGATGCGCCCCGACGGGTAGGGGAACATCTCAAGCACGTAGTATTTCGGGCGGGGATCGTCGTTGCGCGTGCGAAACAGCTCGCGGCTCTCCCACACGGCCTGCCATTTCGGCTCTGCCTCGCGGGCGTTGTAACGCTCGGACATCATGTGCGGATCTGGGCCCGTCGGTCTGGTATGCGAACACGCAATTGCGATCGCGCGGCTTGCGCGGCGCGGCCAGCTCGGACTAGGACACGATTGCCAGCCCGGGTCAACGCCGGGCCCCAGGGGACGCCGGACCATGACAGACGCCCCTTCAGACGTGGTTTCACGCCTCGCCGACGTGCGGGCCGCCATCCGCCGGGTGGAGGCCGACGCCGGACGCGACCCCGGCGCGGTGACGCTGGTGGCGGTCTCCAAGACCTTCCCGGGCGAGGATATCGTGCCGGTTCTGGCCGCCGGCCAGCGCGTCTTCGGCGAGAACCGCGTGCAGGAGGCCAAGGCCAAGTGGCCGACGCTGCGCGCCCAGTTCGCCGGCATCGAGCTGCACCTCATCGGACCGCTTCAGTCCAACAAGGCGCGTGATGCGGTGGCCCTGTTCGATGTGATCGAGACCGTCGACCGCGAGAGCCTGGCGGTGGAACTCGGCCGCGAGATCGCCCGCGCCGGACGGGCGCCGCGGCTGTTGGTCCAGGTCAACACCGGTGAGGAGCCGCAGAAGGCCGGCATCCCGCCGCGCGAGGCCGACGCCTTCCTCGCCGCGTGCCGCGACCGCTGGGGCCTCGCCGTGAACGGCCTGATGTGTATCCCGCCCGCCGACGAGCCGCCCTCGCCCCATTTCGCCCTGCTGGCGAAGATTGCGCAGCGCAACGGCCTGTCGACGCTGTCGATGGGCATGAGCGCCGACTATGAGGCGGCCATCCAGCTTGGCGCCACCCATGTGCGCGTCGGCAGCGCCATCTTCGGCCATCGCCCGCCGGTCAGCGAACCGTCAGGCTCGTGATCCTGTCGACAAGCCCGAGCAGCGCCCGATCCGCAAAGTCCGGAGCACACAGGGTGGCGCCGGCCCCGGACAGCGCTTCGGCGCCCAATGATGTGGTGAGACCCGCCACGGCCAGACCTGCCGCCGCCGCGCTGCGGATACCCGACGCCGAATCCTCGAATGCCAAGCAGTGCGTCGCATCCGCCCCGATCAGCGCCAGACCGGTCTGGTAGGGCAGCGGATCGGGCTTGGCACGGGCCAGTTCCTCGCCGATGACCAGAACCCGGGTGCGCTGCCGCAATCCGAGCGCAGCGAGCAGGTGCTCGGCATTGGCGCGCGGCGCATTGGTGACGACGCCCCACGGCAGGCCGACCACGTCGGCGGCGTCGAGCAGCGCGACCAGTCCCCGCAGCGGCGTGAGATCCAGCGCCAGCGACCGGAAGGTCGCCTCCTTGAGATCGGCGAGGCGGCGGTGCTCCGACACCGGCAGGTCGGGAAACAGCCCCGCCATGATGGCCGCGTTGCTGCGGCCGATAATGTGGGTCAGGTAGCCATCAAGATCGATCGACCGGCCCTGCGTCGCCAGCATGGCGTTGAAGGCGCGAAAATGCACCGGATCGGTGTGGACCAGCGTTCCGTCGAGGTCGAACAGCAGGCCGGCCCGGCTCACGACAGCACGAACCGGGTCCCGGGCCCGAGCCGGGCCACCAGCCGACGCAGCCGGTCTGCCGGCAGCGCGATGCAGCCTTCGGTCGGCGCCAGGCCGGGTCGCGCCACATGCAGGAAGATGGCGCTGCCGCGGCCACGGATCGCCGGCTGCCGGTTCCAGTCCAGCTCGACGACGATGTCGTAGAGCCCGTCCGCCCGGCGCATGACCTCATGGCTGGCGCGGCAGGGAAGAGGGATCAGCCGGTTGTAGTTGCGGTCGCCCGCATCATCGCACCAGCCCTGGCCGGCAATGCGGGTGATCGGCAGACGCGTTGCCGGCCGAAGTCCATGATCGTCCCGGTAGAACAGCCTGATGGCCCGCAGCGTCGCCTGCGGGCTCGCGCCATCGCCCTCGCGCTTGCCAATACGGACGCCGCCGCGCCCGAGCGCGCAGGGCCAGGCGAATCCACCGGCCAGCAGCAGGCCGCGCCGGCCGTTGCCGGGGCGTCGCAGGACGCGAATGAGCGCAAGCCGGGATCGAATCATGCCGGGCGGGTTCCGGGCGGCGGGCCAACACGATGGCGTGGCCGGCCAGACGCGGCAAGCGGCTCTGCTTGCACCGATTCCCCGCGTGGTCTACTGCATCTAGGGGTCCGGCCTGCGCCCCGGCGTCGCGCCAGAGGTCCATCGATGTCGAATATCCGCAGCATCCTGGTCGTCGACGACGACACCGAGCTCGCCGCTGCGCTGTCGGAGCAGCTCGCGCTGCACGAGGAGTTCGCCCCGATCACCGTCGACACGGCCGCCAAGGCGATGGCCGCGGTCAAGGACAACCGGATCGACCTGGCGCTCATGGACGTCGGCCTGCCCGACATGGACGGCCGCGAGGCCGTCCGGCTGATGCGCCGCTCCGGCTTCCGCTCGCCGGTCATCATGCTGACGGGCCACGATTCGGAAAGCGACACCGTGCTCGGGCTCGAGGCCGGTGCCAACGACTATGTGGTCAAGCCGTTCCGCTTTGCCGTGCTGCTGGCCCGGATCCGCGCTCATCTGCGCCAGCACGAGGCCAGCGAGGACGCGGTGTTCTCGATCGGCCCCTACGTGTTCCGCCCGAGCGCCAAGCTGCTGGTGTCGCAACAGGGATCCAAGCTGAAGCTCACCGAGAAGGAAACCGCCATCCTGCGGTTCCTGTACCGGGCCGGCGGCAAGGTGGTGACCCGCGACATCCTGCTGGCCGAAGTCTGGGGCTACAACTCCAACGTCACCACCCACACGCTGGAGACGCATATCTACCGCCTGCGCCAGAAGGTTGAGCGCGACCCGTCGAACGCCCAGATCCTCGTCACCGAGGCGGGCGGCTACAAGCTCATTCCCTGAGCCGCCCGGTGGCCCTGAACCAGGACATCGCCATCCTCCGCCAGGTACCGCTCTTTGCCGTGCTCGACGCCGAGGCCCTGAGGCTTGTCGCCTTCTCGGCCGAATCGCGTGTGTATCGGGCCGGCGACGTGCTGTTCCAGCGCGGCGACGCCTCCGACGGCGGCTATGTGGTGCTGAGCGGCAGCGTCGCGCTCGATTCCCGCGACGATGGCAACCCGGATGGCTACGTCGCCGGCCCGGGGGTCCTGATCGGCGAACTTGCGCTGGTCGTCGAGACCGAGCGACCGGCCACCGCCGTGGTGCGCGAGCCTGCCAGCCTCATGAAGGTGACCCGCCGGGTGTTCCGCCGGGTGCTGGAGGAGTTCCCCGATGCTGCGGTGACGCTGCGCGCCATGGTGATGGACCGGCTGCAGAAGACCTCCGGCCGCCTCGGCAGCATCCGTCACATGATGCTGGCGGTCGACAACGACCCGCTCAGACGTCGAGACTGACCAGCACGGGGACGTGGTCCGACGGCCGCTCCCAGCCGCGCGCCTCCCGCACGATGGACATGCCACTCAGCGCTCCGGCGAGCTCCTGCGACAACCAGACATGGTCGAGCCGGCGGCCGCGGTTTGACAGCGCCCAATCCTGTGCCCGGTAGCTCCACCAGGTGAACAGCTTTTCCGGCTCGGGCACCAGCTGCCGCATGGCATCGACCCAGCCGCCCTCGCCCTGGACGGCAGCCAGCTTCTCGCACTCCAGCGGCGTGTGGGAGACCACGTCGACCATCTGCTTGTGGCTCCACACGTCGTTTTCAAGCGGCGCGATGTTGAGGTCACCGACCAGGATCGACCGACCGCTGCCGGGCCGGTCCGTCCCGCACCAGACCCGCATCTCATCGAGAAACGCCAGCTTGTGGGCGAATTTTTCGTTGGCGACCGGGTCGGGAATGTCACCGCCGGCCGGCACGTAAAAATTGTGGATGGTGACTCCGGCCGCACCGCCGGCCTTCGGGCCCATCGTCACCGCGATGTGGCGGCAGTCGACGCGGTCGCAAAAAACGCGGCTTTCCTGCGTGGCGAAGGGATGGCGCGAGAGAACCGCGACCCCGTGGTAGCCCTTCTGGCCATGGATGGCGATGTGGCCGTAGCCGAGCTTGCGGAACTCGCCCAGCGGGAAGCGGTCATCGGGGCATTTCGTTTCCTGCAGGCACAGCACGTCCGGCGCATGCTGCTTCAGCATGTCGGCAACGAGGCCGGCGCGCAGGCGCACCGAGTTGATGTTCCAGGTGGCAATCGTGAAGGGCACGGGGGATGTCCGGGAGCGGCGGGTCCGGGTTCCTAGCGGATTCCCGGCCGCCGCGAAACCGCCGCACCATCACGCGTGCTCATCGGCACAGCCACAGGGCTGCAATCCTGTCAGGGTCTGCCTCAGACCAGTCGGCCTTCGCCGACGGCACTCAAGAGGACAACGTCCATGGCCTCGTCACTCACAGGACTGATGCGTCAACTGACCTGGGCCGATTTCGCGACGCGCCGGGGCCCGGCCCCACGCGCCGGCGTTTTGATGACGGCCGCGGTTACCGAGGCGCGCTTGCGTCTGTCCGGGCTGGCGTTCCGACATGACCCGGCCCAGGCACGCGGAACGGTCAGCCTCGTCGACTCGCTCCACATCGCGATCAGCCTGCATGCAAGCAGCTTCAAGATGGACTGGCTGGCGTCGCAGCCTGCAGGATTCCAGGCGGACCTGCTCAATCACGAACAAGGCCATTACTGGATCACGGCCCTGCTCGCCCGCGACCTTTTCGTCGACATGATGCTGCAGCAGTCGGAGGTCTATGCCAGCGACGCCGCCGGCATGGCGGCGTTCAACGCGATCAAGGCGGACTCTGTGGACAAGATCCAGGCGATCCAGGACATGTATGATCGTGAGGTTCACCCCGAGCAGGCACAGAGTCTGTCGCGCGGACCGATCCAGCAGCAGTGGGACACGATCTTCCGCGCCGCCTTCACCAATCCCCGCGCGTCGGGCACGACCGCGCCGGACGGGACCCCGCACAGGGCCCAGCTGGTGGTTGTGATCCGCGCCAGTGGCCGGTCGATCTGACGTCAGTTGATGACGCGGGTGAAGTCGATGTTGAACAGGCGCGGATCGATGCGGGCCGCCGTGTCGATGTTGCGCAGGCTCACCTGCGTCTCGTAGCCCTGCGGATCGACGACGATCCATTGCCGGAGCGCAAAGGTCTTGGCGTCGAACAGCAGCGTCACCTTCGAGGTGCCGCCGAACGTCGCCTTGTCTTCCAGCGTCACGCTGGCGAGATCGGGCTCGCTGCGGACGTCGACGACGCGCGTGTCACGCGACAGGTCGACCCGCTCCTTGAGCAGGAACTTCAGTGGCGTCTGGCCGATCGAATAGACGTCCTGGGTGTTCAGCTTGCGGTCGCGGACGGCCACGGTCGAGCCGTCGGCGACGATCTCGACCGGGTTAGGCGGCGTGTACTCGAACCGCATGCGGCCGGGCTTCTGCACGTAGAGCCGGCCGGTCTGGCGCCGGCCACTGGCGCCGGTCTGCACGAACTCGGCGCTGAGCATCGTCATGGCGTTCAGCGACGCATTGGCGCGTTCGAGAATCGAGCGGGGCGACGTGTCAGCCGGGACCACTGCAACCGGAGTGGGAGTTGCCGCGGCGACGGTCGCGGGAGGGCGGGGAACGCTGCCCTCGACGGTTCCGCCGGCAAGGCCGGAGGGCCGCGGGACCGGCATCGGGATCGTCGTGCGGGGCAGCGCCTTCGGAGCCGCAGTGGTCGCCGCCCGAGGGGCCGGGTCGGCCTGTCCCGGCTGGATCTGCAGCGGCTGCGACAGCGCAGGCCCGGCACCTGCCGCAACGGCGACCAGAAGGATGGAAATGGCGAAGCAGCGGCGCATTGCGTTTCGGTAATCCCGGTTCGTGGCGGTTTTGGGCCGGAGATCAGTCCTCATCGAAGGGAACGTCGCCGCGGGTTGGCTGTTCCATCAGGATCTCGCGCTTGCCGGCATGGTTGGCCGGCCCGACGATGCCCTCCTTCTCCATCCGCTCCATCAGCGAGGCCGCGCGGTTGTAGCCGATCTGCAGCCGCCGCTGGATGTAGGACGTCGACGCCTTCTTGTCGCGCAAGACAACCTGGATGGCCTGGTCGTAGAGATCGCCGCTCTGCGAGCCGAATTCACCCTTGTCGAAGACGGCACCATCGGCCTCCTCCTCGGCGGCCTCGGGCTCGTCATCCTGCAGGACCGCGTCGAGATATTGCGGGCGGCCCTGCTGCTTGAGGTGGGCGACGACCTTCTCGACCTCGTCGTCCGACACGAACGGGCCATGCACGCGGCTGATGCGGCCGCCGCCGGCCATGTGCAGCATGTCGCCTTGGCCGAGCAGCTGCTCGGCGCCCATTTCGCCCAGGATGGTCCGGCTGTCGATCTTGGAGGTGACCTGGAACGAGATCCGGGTCGGGAAATTCGCCTTGATGGTGCCGGTGATCACGTCCACCGAGGGGCGCTGGGTTGCCAGGATCACATGGATGCCGGCAGCACGCGCCATCTGGGCGAGGCGCTGGATGGTGCCCTCGATCTCCTTGCCGGCCACCATCATCAGGTCGGCCATCTCGTCGACGATGACGACGATGTAGGGAATCGGAGCCAGATCCATCAGCTCCTCCTCGTACACCGCCTCGCCGGTCTCGCGATCGAACCCGGTCTGCACCGTGCGGGTGATGACCTCGCCCTTGTCGCGCGCCTCCACCACCCGGGCGTTGAACCCGTCGATATTGCGCACGCCGAGCTTCGACATCTTCTTGTAGCGCTCCTCCATCTCGCGCACCGCCCATTTGAGCGCCACGACCGCCTTCTTCGGATCGGTGACGACAGGCGTCAGCAGGTGGGGGATGCCGTCATAGACCGACAGCTCGAGCATCTTGGGGTCGACCATGATCAGCCGGCACTGCTCGGGCGGCAGCCGGTAGAGCAGCGAAAGGATCATGGTGTTGATCGCCACCGACTTGCCCGAGCCGGTGGTGCCGGCCACGAGCAGATGCGGCATCCGGGCGAGCTCGGCGATCACCGGCTCGCCGCCGATGGTCTTGCCCAGGCACAGCGCCAGCTTGAACTTCGACTTCTCGAAATCCTCCGAGGCCAGCAGCTCGCGCAGATACACGGTCTCGCGCCGCTGGTTGGGCAGCTCGATGCCGATGGCGTTGCGTCCCGGCACCACGGCGACGCGGGCCGACACGGCGCTCATGGAGCGCGCAATGTCGTCGGCAAGGCCGATCACGCGCGAGGACTTGATGCCGGGCGCCGGTTCCAGCTCGTACAGGGTCACCACCGGGCCGGGCCGCACATTGATGATCTCGCCGCGGACGCCGAAATCCTCCAGAACGCCCTCCAGCAGCCGGGCATTCTGCTCCAGCGCGTCGGCCGACATGGTCTGCGTGCCGGGCTTGCGCGGCTCGGCAAGGATGGTCAGCGGCGGCAGATGGTAGCCGTCGCGTTCAAGCAGGGAGGGCTGTTGCTCGCGCGCCAGGCGCTTGCCGGGTTTCGGCGCGGGCGCCCGCTGCGCGACCCGCGGCTGTGCCGTCCCGTCGATGACCGGACCGGCCGGCAAGGGCCCGTCGTCCTCGTCAGTGTCGTCGGCGGGAGCCGACGGTGCGGCTGGTGCCTGCGGGCGACTGCGCTCGACAGCGGCCGGTCGCGCGGCCTCACGGGCCTGATCGGGCTGGACGCGGGCCCGCCGCGCAGGGGCGAGGTCGTCTAGCGGATCGGGCTCCGCTCGTCCGAAGCCCGGCATAGTGGCCCGCAGCCGTGCGCCAAGGCCCGGCCGGCCATCATCCCGCCGGAAGCGCCGGCGAATCGCCGCCTTGGCGCTCAGCACCGCGTGGATGAGGGCTCCGATCGAGACAATGCCGAAGCCCGGATCACTGCTGCGGTCATCCTCGTCGGGATCGTCGGACCGCGCCGCGCGGGTGCGCCGGTCCTCGGCGATGCGCTCGTCATCGTCATGGTCGAAGCCGATGCCGGCTGCGGCAGACAGGGACAGGATGGAGACAGCGGCCAGCACGATTGCCACGAGGGCGCGCAGCGGGCCCGGGGCCGGGCCCGCCACAGTCCGCAGCAGCCCGAAGATGCTATCGCCGACGACCCCACCGAGACCGGTCGGCAGCGGCCAGCGGGCCGTTGTGGGCAGCGCGCTGGCGACAGCAGCCGCACACAGCACGCCCAGCAGCCACAGTCCGAGACGAAGGCTCAGACGACGCAGCGGCCGGCCGGTCATGAGCCGGACGGCCGCGAGCGCCGGCGGCGCGATCAGCGCGATCGCCGCAATGCCGACAAGCTGCATCATGATGTCGGCGACGATGGCACCGGGCCGCCCCAAAAGGTTGCGGACCGGGCCGTTGATCGCGTGATTCAGGCTGGGATCCTGAACGGACCACGTCACAAGGGCGACCCCACAGGCCGCAGCGAGGCCCAGCAGGACAAGTCCCGACAGCTCGGCCGCGCGCCGCCACAGGAAGTCGCGGACCGCATCGGTGACGTGGTCGATGCTGGACGTGCTGGCTCGGGTCGTGCGCATGGCAGGCATCCGCGAAGAGTCGCCGGCGCGAAGCACCGGTCTGGCCTCTTACCCTAGGAAGGGCGCGGTTAAAGCCTGCTTAACCATCAGCCTGCCGGCAGGCTGGAACGAAAGAGGGCGGCGGATGGCTCCGCCGCCCAAGTCCTGGGAGGAACGCCCGGAACCACCGGGCGGCAGCAACCGGGCGCCGGAGCGCCCGGATAAACTCTCAGTAATTGTAGGCGCGCTCGCCATGCTCGGCGATGTCGAGACCCTCGCGCTCCTGCTCCTGCGTCACGCGCAGGCCGATTGTCGCATCGACGATCTTGTAGAGGATCAGCGAGCCGACACCCGACCAGACCAACGTCAAAAGCACGGCCTTCAGCTGGGTGAAGACCTGCGTCGCCATCACATATTCGCCCGGCGCGGCTTCACCCGGCTTGGCGATGTAGTCGACAAGCCCGACACCGCCCAGCGAAGGCGACACGAGGATGCCGGTGGCGATGGCGCCGATGATGCCGCCGATGCAGTGGATGCCGAACACGTCGAGCGTGTCGTCGTAGCCGAGCGCGTTCTTCACCGTCGAGCAGAAGAAGAAGCACGCACCGCCGACGACCAGTCCGAGGATGATCGAGCCCATCGGACCAGCAAAGCCGGAGGCCGGCGTCACCGCCACCAGGCCGGCCACCGCACCCGACACCATGCCGAGCAGCGACGGCTTGCCCTTGGCGCCCCATTCGACGAACAGCCAGGCCACGGCCCCGGCAGCGCTCGCCACCATGGTGTTGACGAAGGCCAGCGCAGTCGTGCCGTTGGCCTCGAGGTTGGACCCGGCATTGAAGCCGAACCAGCCGACCCACAGCAGGGAGGCACCGATCATCGTCATGGTCAGCGAGTGCGGAGACATCAGCTCCTTGCCGTAGCCGACGCGCTTGCCGAGAACGACGCACCCGACCAGACCGGCGATGCCGGCATTGATGTGCACGACCGTGCCACCGGCGAAGTCCAGCGCGCCCCACTTGTAGATCAGGCCGGCATCCGCCACGACCTCGTCGAGCTTGGCCTGCGCAACCTTCTTGGCCGCACCATCGGTCGCCGCGGCGAGAGCCTTGGCGGCGTCGGCGATCGAATCCGGACCGGCCCAGTACCACACCATGTGGGCAATCGGCAGGTAGATGAATGTCACCCACAGCACCATGAAGACGACCAGGGCCGAGAATTTCATGCGCTCTGCGAAGGCGCCGACGATCAGCGCCGGCGTGATG
>JBMOJG010000025.1:0-10946 GCA_049316925.1 Alsobacter sp.
GCCCAGTTCCGTGGCGGCGGTCGCGCCTTCGGCCCGGTGGTGCGCTCGCATGCGCATGACCTGCCGAAGAAGGTGCGCCAGCTCGCCCTCAAGCACGCGCTGTCGGCGAAGTTCCGCGACGGCGGCATCATGGTGGTCGACCACGCCAATGCGGCGGAGCCGAAGACCAAGGTGCTGCTCGAGGGCTTCGCCCGGCTCGGCCTCGGCAACGCGCTGATCATCGACGGCGCCGCCGTGAACGAGAACTTCGCGATGGCGGCCCGCAACATCCCCAACATCGACGTGCTGCCCATCCAGGGCATCAACGTCTACGACATCCTGCGGCGCGAGAAGCTCGTGCTGACCAAGGCCGCGGTCGATGCGCTGGAGGCGCGCTTCAAATGAGCACGGATCCGCGTCACTACGACGTCATCCTCGGGCCGATCATCACCGAAAAGGCGACGGCTGCGTCCGAGCAGAACAAGGTGGTCTTTCGCGTCAAGAAGGACGCCTCCAAGCCGCAGATCAAGGCGGCGGTGGAGAAGCTCTTCGACGTGAAGGTCGAAAGCGTCAACACGCTCGTCCGCAAGGGCAAGGTGAAGCGCTTCAAGGGTACCGTCGGCAAGCAGTCGGACGTGAAGAAGGCGATCGTGACGCTGGCCGAAGGCCAGTCCATCGACGTCACGACCGGCCTGTGAGCGGGGGGGAGCGGACATCATGGCACTGAAGACATTCAAGCCGATCACGCCGAGCCTGCGACAGCTGGTGATCGTCGACCGCAGCGAGCTCTACAAGGGCAAGCCGGTCAAGATGCTCACCGAGGGCAAGAGCGAGAAGGGCGGCCGCAACAATCACGGCCGGATCACCGTCCGCTTCCGCGGCGGCGGACATAAGCAGACCTATCGCATCGTCGACTTCAAGCGTCGGGCGAAGGTGGGCGAGGCCGGAAAGGTGGAGCGGATCGAGTATGATCCCAACCGCACCGCCTTCATCGCGCTGCTGCGCTTTGCCGACGGCACGCTGACCTACATCCTGGCGCCGCAGCGCATGGCGGTGGGCGCCGAGGTCATCGCCGGCGAGCAGGTCGACATCAAGCCCGGCAACGCCATGCCGATCGGCAACATCCCGGTCGGCACGATCATCCACAATGTGGAGATGAAGATCGGCAAGGGCGGCGCCATCGCCCGCTCGGCCGGGACCTACGCGCAGATCGTCGGTCGTGACCAGGGCTATGTGATCGTCCGCCTGAACTCGGGCGAGCAGCGCCTGGTGCATGGCGGATGCTTTGCGACCGTCGGGGCCGTCTCCAACCCCGACCACATGAACACCTCGATCGGCAAGGCCGGTCGTCAGCGCTGGCTCGGGCGTCGTCCGCACAATCGCGGCGTGACGATGAACCCGGTCGACCATCCGCACGGCGGCGGCGAAGGCCGCACCTCGGGCGGCCGCCACCCGGTGACCCCGTGGGGCAAGCCGACCAAGGGCAAGAAGACCCGTTCCAACAAGCGGACCGACACGTTCATCGTGTCGTCCCGTCACGCCCGCAAGAAGAAGTGAGGGGCCGGCCATGACTCGTTCCGTTTGGAAGGGCCCGTTCGTCGACGGCTACCTGCTGAAGAAGGCCGAAGCCGCACGCGCCTCCACGCGCTCGGAAGTGATCAAGATCTGGAGCCGTCGCTCCACGATCCTGCCGCAGTTCGTCGGCCTCACCTTCGGCGTCTACAACGGCCAGAAGCATATCCCGGTCAACGTCTCCGAGGAGATGGTGGGCCACAAGTTTGGCGAGTTCGCCCCGACCCGTACGTTCTACGGTCATGCGGCGGACAAGAAGGCCAAGAGGAAGTAAGCCATGGGTAAAGCTGCCGCCCCCCGCGCCCTGGCGGACAACGAGGCCAAGGCCGTGCTCCGCATGCTGCGGATCTCGCCGCAGAAGCTCAATCTCGTTGCCCAGCTGATCCGTGGCAAGAAGGTCGCGACGGCGCTTGCCGACCTGACCTTCTCGCAAAAGCGGATCGCGCGCGACGTGAAGAAGTGTCTCGAGAGCGCCATTGCCAATGCCGAGAACAACCACGACCTCGACGTGGACGATCTTGTCGTCGCCCAGGCGTTCGTCGGCAAGGCACTGGTGATGAAGCGGTTTCATGCCCGCGCCCGTGGTCGTGCCAGCAGGGTCGAAAAGCCCTTTGCGAACATCACGATCATCGTGCGCGAAGTCGAAGCGAAGGCCTGAGGAGGACACCATGGGTCAGAAGGTCAATCCGATCGGGCTGCGCCTCGGCATCAACCGGACGTGGGACAGCCGCTGGGTCGCCAACAAGGGCGAGTACGGCCGGCTGCTGCACGAGGACATCCGGATCCGCGCCGCGCTGATGAAGCAGCTGAAGCAGGCGGCGATCTCCAAGATCGTCATCGAGCGGCCGCACAAGAAGTGCCGTGTCACCATCTACTCGGCGCGTCCGGGCGTGGTGATCGGCAAGAAGGGCGCCGACATCGACAAGATGCGCAAGCTCGTCGCCAAGATGACCGACAGCGAGGTCGTCATCAACATCGTCGAGGTTCGCAAGCCCGAGATCGACGCCGTGCTGGTGGCCGAGTCCATCGCGCAGCAGCTCGAGCGCCGCGTGGCGTTCCGCCGTGCCATGAAGCGCGCCGTGCAGTCGGCGATGCGGCTTGGCGCGGAAGGCATCCGCATCAACTGCTCGGGCCGCCTCGGTGGCGCCGAAATCGCGCGCCAGGAATGGTACCGCGAAGGCCGGGTGCCGCTGCACACGCTGCGTGCGGACGTCGACTACGGCACCGCGACCGCCTTCACCACCTACGGCACGTGCGGCATCAAGGTGTGGATCTTCAAGGGCGAGATCCTCGAGCACGATCCGATGGCCCAGGATAAGCGCATGTCTGACGAGGGCGGTCAGCGCTCCGGCGGCCGTCGCGACCACGCGGCGTGAGCCGGGCTGATTAAGGAGCCAGAACAATGCTTCAGCCCAAGAAGACGAAGTTCCGCAAGCAGTTCAAGGGCCGCATCCACGGCGCTGCGAAGGGCGGGACCAACCTCGACTTCGGCCAGTACGGCCTGAAGGCGATGGAGCCCGAGCGGGTGACCGCACGGCAGATCGAGGCGGCCCGACGCGCGCTGACACGCCACATGAAGCGTGCCGGCCGCGTGTGGATCCGCGTGTTCCCGGACGTGCCGGTGTCGTCGAAGCCGACCGAGGTGCGCATGGGCAAGGGCAAGGGCGCACCCGAGTTCTGGGCATGCCGTGTCCACCCCGGGCGCATCATGTTCGAGATCGACGGCGTGCCGGTGGAAACCGCGCGCGAGGCACTGACCCTGGCGGCTGCCAAGCTGCCGATCAAGACGCGCTTCGTGCAGCGCATCGCAGAGTGAGGAGGGCGACATGAAGGCGAAGCAGAGGCTCTCTGACCTCCAGGCGATGACCGCCGACCAGCTGACGGACGAGCTCCTGAAGCTGAAGAAGGAGCAGTTCAACCTGCGTTTCCAGAAGGCCACCGGCCAGCTGGAGAACACGGGCCGCGTCAAGCAAGTGCGCCGCGACATCGCGCGCGTGAAGACCTCCGCGCGCCTGAAGGCGCCGGCGGCCAAGGCCTGAGGAGAGACCGATGCCGAAGCGTATCCTCCAGGGCGTGGTGGTCAGCGACAAGCAGGACAAGACCGTCGTGGTCAAGGTCGAGCGCCGCTTCACGCACCCGCTCCTGAAGAAGACGGTCCGCAAGACCAAGAACTACCACGCCCATGATGAGGCCAACCGCTGCAAGGTGGGTGACGAGGTCCGCATCGAGGAAACGAAGCCGATCTCGAAGCTGAAGACCTGGGTGGTCTTAGAGGAAGCTGCGGCGTCCTGACGCCGCCGCAAATTTTGCACGATTTGGCCGCTTGGGGCTGGTACCCAGCGCCGAAACGTGCTTTTGGACGCATTCATAACGGGGGACGCAGATCCCCGTCAGGCGAAGTCCGGCGAGCCTAAGATCGCCGGAAACCGGTCTGAGACACAGAAAGGATCAAGACCATGATCCAGGTGCAGACGAATCTTGACGTCGCCGACAATTCCGGTGCGCGTCGCGTGATGTGCATCAAGGTCCTCGGCGGCTCCAAGCGCAAATACGCTGGAGTCGGAGACATCATCGTCGTCTCCGTGAAGGAGGCGATTCCGCGCGGCCGCGTGAAGAAGGGCGACGTCATGAAGGCGATCGTCGTGCGCACCGCCAAGGACATCCGCCGCCCCGACGGTTCGGTGATCCGCTTCGACCGCAACGCGGCCGTGCTGATCAACAACCAGAAGGAGCCGATCGGCACCCGCATCTTCGGGCCGGTTCCGCGCGAGCTGCGCGCCAAGAACCACATGAAGATCATCTCGCTGGCTCCGGAGGTGCTGTGATGGCTGCCAAGATCAAGAAGGGCGACAAGGTCGTCGTCATCACCGGCCGCGACAAGGGTCGCGCCGGCGAGGTGCTGAAGGTGATGCCGACCGAGGAGCGGGCGGTGGTGCGTGGCATCAACATGGTCAAGCGCCACACGCGCCAGACCGCCAGCCAGGAGGGCGGGATCATCTCCAAGGAGGCGACCATCCACCTGTCCAACCTTGCGGTTGCCGATCCGAAGGACGGCAAGGCGACGCGCGTGGGATTCAAGGTGCTCGAAGACGGCCGCAAGGTCCGCTTCTCGAAGCGCACGGGGGATCTGATCGATGGCTAATGTGAACGTGGCGGGCGCCGAGCCCCGCCTGAAGCAGATCTACACCAGCGAGATCCGCCCGAAGCTCGTCGCGGAATTCGGCTACGAGAACGTCATGCAGGTGCCGACCATCGAGAAGGTCGTCATCAACATGGGCGTGGGCGAAGCCACGGCCGACACCAAGAAGGTCCAGGTCGCTGCCGCCGATCTGGCGCTCATCGCCGGCCAGAAGCCGGTGATCACCCGTGCCCGCCTGGCCATCGCCACCTTCAAGGTGCGCGAGAACATGCCGATCGGCTGCAAGGTGACGCTGCGCAAGACCCGGATGTACGAGTTCCTCGACCGCCTTGTGAACATCGCGCTGCCGCGTGTCCGCGACTTCCGCGGCCTGAACCCGAAGTCGTTCGACGGGCGCGGCAACTTCGCGATGGGCATCAAGGAGCATCTGATTTTCCCCGAGATCAACTACGACAAGGCGGAGTCGATCTGGGGCATGGACATCATCGTGTGCACCACGGCGAAGTCCGACGACGAGGCCCGTGCGCTGCTGCGCGCGTTCAACTTCCCGTTCCGGCAGTAAGAGCTCGCTCTTAAACGCGGACACCAGGAGAGACCCATGGCGAAGAAGAGCTCGGTCGAGAAGAACAAGCGCCGGATGAAGCTTGCGAAGCAGTACGCAGGTCGCCGGTCCCGCTTGCTCGCGACGGCCAATGACGAGAACAAGACGATGGAGGAGCGCTTCACGGCGCGCCTCAAGCTGGCGGAGCTGCCGCGCAACTCCAACCCGACCCGCATCCGCAACCGCTGCGAGATCACGGGCCGTCCGCGCGCCTACTACCGCAAGTTGAAGATGTCGCGTGTTGCGCTGCGCGAACTCGGCTCCAAGGGCCTGGTTCCCGGCCTGACGAAGTCGAGCTGGTAAGGGAGGATCGACCATGTCCATGAACGATCCCGTCGGCGACATGCTGACCCGCATCCGCAACGCGCAGATGCGCCGCAAGACCAAGGTCTCGACGCCCGGGTCGCGCCTGCGCGCCCGCGTCCTCGACGTGCTGCAGTCGGAAGGCTACATCCGCGGTTATTCCACCACGGAATACGGCAATGGCCGCAGCGAGTTCGAGATCGAGCTGAAGTATTTCGACGGCGAGCCCGTCATCCGCGAGATCTCGCGGGTGTCGAAGCCCGGCCGGCGGGTCTATTCGGGGGTGACGGCCATGCCGCGCGTCGCCAACGGGCTCGGCATCACCATCCTGTCGACGCCGCAGGGCGTCATGGCGGATCACGAGGCGCGCGACAAGAACGTCGGCGGCGAAGTGCTCTGCACGGTCTTCTGACCGTCAGAAGCAACGCAGTCACGGGGAGAGACCAATGTCTCGTATTGGAAAGAAGCCCGTCGCGGTGCCGGCCGGAGTCACGGCCGCGCTCGACGGAAACCTGGTCAAGGTGAAGGGTGCCAAGGGCGAGCTGTCGTTCCTGGTTCCGGAGGACGTGTCGGTGTCGCTCGACAACGGCGCGATCGCGGTGAAGCCGCGTACCGAGACCAAACGCGCCCGGGCGATGTGGGGCATGTCCCGCTCGCAGGTGGCCAACCTCATCGAGGGGGTCACCAAGGGCTACGAGCGCAAGCTCGAGATCCAGGGCGTCGGCTACAAGGCCGCCGCCGCCGGCAAGATGCTCAAGCTGTCGCTCGGCTACAGCCACGACATCGACTACGAGATCCCGGCAGGCATCGCGATCGTGACGCCCAAGCCGACCGAGATCGTGATCACGGGCATCGACAAGCAGCGCGTCGGCCAGATCGCCGCCGAGATCCGCGAATTCCGCGGTCCGGAGCCCTACCAGGGCAAGGGCGTCCGGTATGCCGGCGAGTTCATCTTCCGCAAGGAAGGCAAGAAGAAGTAAGGGGACGGCGATGGGCAAGAACATCCAGGCCACCGAGCGCCGCCTCGCACGCGTCCGCCGCTCGTTGAAGAAGGCATCGAACGGGCGTCCGCGCCTGTCGGTGTTCCGGTCTTCGAAGCAGATCTACGCGCAGATCATCGATGATGCGAACGGGCTGACGCTCGCCGCTGCCTCGACGCTCGAGAAGGACCTGCGCGGCGGCCTCAAGACCGGGGCCGACACCGAGGCGGCGAAGACGATCGGCAAGCTGATCGCCGAGCGCGCCAAGGAGAAGGGCGTCACCAAGGTCGTGTTCGACCGTGGCTCCTACATGTACCACGGGCGCGTCAAGGCGCTCGCCGAAGCCGCTCGCGAGGGCGGCCTCGACTTCTGACCGCGGGCCGCCGTCCTCCGGGGTGGCGTTCCGCACTGCGGGCCTGTATGGGTCCGCCAACCAATCCTGGGATCAAGCGAGCGGCGCCCCGTCAGGGGCGTCCGCGTTTCAGTGAGAGACACCATGGCCAGAGAGCCCCGTGAACGTTCGAACCGCGACCGCGAGGAGCGCGACAACGAGTTCGTCGACCGCCTCGTCCACATCAACCGCGTCGCCAAGGTGGTGAAGGGCGGCCGGCGCTTCGGCTTCGCCGCGCTCGTCGTCGTCGGCGACCAGAAGGGCCGCGTCGGCTTCGGCCACGGCAAGGCGCGTGAGGTGCCGGAGGCGATCCGCAAGGCCACCGAGGCCGCCAAGCGCTCGCTGATCCGCGTGCCGCTGCGCGAAGGCCGGACGCTGCACCACGACGTGCACGGCCGCCATGGCTCGGGCAAGGTGCTGCTGCGCGCCGCGCCGGCCGGTACCGGCATCATCGCCGGCGGCCCGATGCGCGCCGTGTTCGAGGCGCTGGGCATGCACGACGTGGTGTCGAAGTCGCTCGGTTCGTCGAACCCCTACAACCTCGTCCGTGCGACGTTCGACGCGCTCAAGCGCGAGGACAATCCGCGTTCGGTCGCGGCCCGTCGCGGCATGAAGGTCTCCGTCCTGCAGGCCCGTCGCGGTGACGCCGACGGCGCCGGCGCTGACGTCTGAGGAGGGCATCATGGCTGATTCCAAGACCGTCACGGTCGAGCAGACCGGGAGCCCGATCCGCCGCGAGGCAAGTCAGCGCGCGACGCTGGTGGGCCTCGGCCTCAATCGCATCCGCCGCCGGGCGACCCTGACCGACACCCCTGCGGTGCGCGGCATGATCGCCAAGGTCAAGCACCTCGTCCGCGTCGTCGACGACGGCGCGAAGTGAGGAGGGGCCCGTCATGAAGCTCAATGAGATCAAAGACAACGAAGGCTCCAAGAAGGCCCGGATCCGCGTCGGACGCGGCATCGGGTCTGGCAAGGGCAAGACCGGCGGACGCGGCGTGAAGGGTCAGAAGGCCCGCACCGGCGTCGCCGTGAAGGGCTTCGAGGGCGGGCAGATGCCGCTCTACCGGCGCCTGCCCAAGCGCGGCTTCTGGAACCCCTTCTCCAAGGACTTCAACGAGGTCAATCTCGGACGCATCCAGGAGGCGATCGACGCCAACAAGATTGCGCCGGGCGACACGGTAACGGTCGAGACGCTGGTCCTGGCAGGCGTGGTCTCCAAGCCCCGCGACGGCGTCAAGATCCTTGGCTCGGGCGAACTCAAGGCCGGCCTGGTGTTCCAGGTCGCCGGAGCCTCCAAGAGCGCGCTGGCGGCGATCGAGGCGGCTGGTGGCCGCGTCGAGATCCTCGGCGCTGCGGTGGCGGAAGCCTCCGCCTGACCCCATATCAGGCGGAATGAACTTTCGGGACCGGGCGGCGGGAGAGGTTTCCGCTTCGCCCGGTTTCGCGTGTCAGGGGGCCGCCCGGTCCCCTGGCCCTTTGAGACGACGTGGCGGCCCGGCCGCGCGCGGGACACCCGCCGGCGCCGGCCCACGACAGCGGAGCGCGACATGGCATCGGCGGCTGAACAGCTAGCGGCAAACCTGAACTTCGGCGCCCTCGCAAAGGCCGAGGAGCTGAAGAAGCGGATCTGGTTCACGCTGGGCGCGCTGATCGTCTACCGGCTGGGGACCTACATCCCGCTGCCGGGCATCAACATCGAGGCGCTGGCCGACATCTTCAAGCAGCAGCAGGGCGGCGTGCTCGGGCTGTTCAACATGTTCTCGGGCGGCGCCGTCGGCCGTCTGGCGATCTTCGCCCTCAACATCATGCCGTACATCTCGGCGTCGATCATCATCCAGCTGCTCACCTCCGTGGTGCCCAGCCTGGAGGCGCTGAAGAAGGAAGGCGAGAGCGGCCGCAAGGTCATCAACCAGTACACCCGCTATCTCACCGTGGTGCTGGCGACGTTCCAGGCCTATGGCATCTCGGTCGGGCTCGAGGGCTCGGGCAATGTGGTGGCCGATCCCGGCATGTTCTTCCGCATCTCGACCACCATCACGCTGGTGGGCGGCACGCTGTTCCTGATGTGGCTGGGCGAGCAGATCACCGCGCGCGGCATCGGCAACGGCTCGTCGCTGATCATCTTCGCCGGCATCGTCGCCGAGCTGCCCTCGGCCATCGCCGGCACGCTGGAGCTTGGCCGGCAGGGCGCCGTGTCCACCATCCTGATCCTTGGCGTGATCCTGATGGCGGTGGCGGTGATCGCCTTCATCGTCTTCATGGAGCGGGCGCAGCGCCGGCTGCTGATCAACTATCCCAAGCGACAGGTGGGCAACCGTGTCTATGAGGGGCAAACCTCGTTCCTGCCGCTGAAGCTCAACACCTCGGGCGTCATCCCGCCGATCTTCGCCTCGTCGCTGCTGCTGCTGCCGGCCACCATCGCCGGCTTCTCGGCCCAGGGCGGCGGCACCGGCTGGCTGGCGACGATCTCGACCTATCTGAGCCACGGCCGGCCGCTGTTCATGATCACCTATGCGGCGCTGATCATCTTCTTCGCCTTCTTCTACACGGCGATCGTGTTCAACCCGCAGGAAACGGCCGACAATCTGAAGAAGCAAGGCGGCTTCATCCCCGGCATCCGACCGGGCGAGCGCACCTCCGAGTTCATCGACAAGGTGCTGACCCGCATCACCGTGCTGGGGGCCGGCTATCTCGTCCTCATCTGCCTCTTGCCCGAACTGCTGATTTCGCAGGCCGCGCTTCCGTTCTATTTCGGAGGGACATCGCTGCTCATCGTTGTTAGCGTGACGATGGACACGGTCGCACAGGTCCACGGGCATCTCCTCGCACACCAGTACGAGGGGCTCGTGAAAAAAGCGAAATTGCGCGGGGGGAAACGGAAGTGAGATTGATCCTGCTGGGTCCGCCGGGGGCGGGCAAAGGCACGCAGGCCGTCAGGCTGGTCGAGAAGCACGGCATTCCGCAGCTGTCCACGGGCGACATGCTGCGCGCCGCCGTGGCGGCGGGCACGCCGGTGGGCCTGCAGGCGAAGGCGGTGATGGAGTCGGGCGGGCTTGTCTCCGACGCAATCGTCATCGGCATCGTCGCCGACCGCATCGAGGAGCCGGACGCCAGGAGGGGCTTCATCCTCGACGGCTTCCCGCGCACCGTAGCGCAGGCCGAGGCGCTCGACGCGATGCTGGCGAAAAAGCACATGGACCTCGACGCGGTCGTCGAACTCGTCGTCGACCAGAGCGCGCTGGTCCACCGCATCGTCAAGCGTGCCGCCGAGGCCGCCGCTGCTGGCCAGCCGGTGCGCAAGGACGACGATCCGGAGGTCTTCAAGACAAGGCTCGCCGCCTACAACGCCGACACGGCCGTGGTGGCGCCCTATTATGCCCGCACCGGCAAGCTGAAGCAGATCGACGGCATGCAGCCGGTCGACACCGTGACGGCTGCGCTGGCTGCCATCATCGGCGCCTGAGCCGGCCGGGGCGCTTGCCCGCAGCGGGGCGCTGTCCCTGCATCAGGGCGCTGGCCCGTCAGTGAAACGACCGGAAAGGGCGCCGCGGGCGCCCTTTTGCTTGGTCGGTGCGTCGCCCCATGCCACGGCCCGTTGATTGTGATCGCACACCGGGCTTCGCCGGACTGCGATGGCCTCGCCGCCCGGCGCGCCGGGTGCCGTTGACCCTCATCCGGCGTTCTTTTAATCTTGCGATTAATCTCGATGCGTTTTGTGAATAAGAAAATCGGCACAAAGCATCTTTGGATTTATGAGCCGGCAGGGGGTAACATGCGTGTCAGTCTGGTTCACCGTCGTGCCTTGACTATCAGCACTGCCCTTGTCTTGTCGGCGTTGCTTGGCCCCTCCGGCGTCTTTGCCCAGCAGCGCACCGTCGCCGAGCAGATCTGGTCCGGCGGACCAATCTACACCATGAACGACAAGGCCATGCGGGCCGAGGCCGTTGCCGTTGCGGGCGGCAAGATCCTCGCCGTCGGCCG
>JBMOJG010000026.1:0-10913 GCA_049316925.1 Alsobacter sp.
CGGTAGCGCTTCGAATGGTCGTACATCGCCCGGTGGAACAGCTGCAGCCAGCGTGACGGGCTGTTCGACACCAGCGCGGCATGAAACTCCTGATTGTATTTCTCCCAGGCCTCGCCATACGCCTCGGGCTCGGCCTCGACCAGCCCCTCGATCTTCGACAGCTTGTGGTAGGCGCCCACCACGCGCGCCTCCCAGTCGAGGTCGGCGGCGGCGATCGACTGCCGCAACGCATGGCATTCCAGCAACTGCCGCATCTCGGTGATGTCGCGAAGATCCTCCGTCGAGACTGGCAGCACGGCAAAGCCGCGCTGGCCCTCGGCCACCACCAGCCCGTCCGCCGCAAGCCGGGACAGGGCCTCGCGGAGCGTGTTGACGCTGGCCCCGTAGGCGCGGCTCAGCTGTTCCAGTCTGAGCTTGCTTGCCGGCGGCAGCGCGCCGAGGATGATGTCCTGCCGGATGCGATCCTGCAGCGCTTCGGTGAGGGTGGCGCCCTCTGCGGGGCGGCCGGACTCGGCATCCATGGACGTCTCCGTACTTGCGGCCGTGAACATAGCAGGATTGCGGCCGCAGTCGCGCTCGATGATTGAAACACCCTGATCGGAGCGATATTGTAGATTACGCGGATCATAGGAGATTTCATGTTTAAATGGTCGATTGCGACCGTCTGTCTCGGTGGCACGCTGGAGGGCAAGCTGACGGCCGCCGCACGCGCCGGCTTCCGCGCCGTCGAGATCTTCGAGAACGACCTGACCTTCTTCAGCGGCAATCCGCGCGATGTACGGCGCATGGCCGAGGATCTCGGCCTGTCCATTGTCGCCCTGCAGCCGATGCGCGACTTCGAGGCCATGCCGGATCCGATCCGCGCCCGCAATTTCGAGCGGGCCCGGCGCAAGTTCGATCTGATGGAGGAGCTCGGCACCACGCTGCTGTGCATCTGCTCCAACGTCTCCGACCAGGCGATCGACGCGCCCGAGCGCGCGGCCGAGGACCTCGCCGCCCTGGCCGGCGAGGCGGCGCAGCGCGGCTTTCGCATCGGCTACGAGGCCCTGGCCTGGGGACGCCATGTCCGCGACTGGACCGCCGCCTGGGACATCGTGCGCACCGCCGACCAGCCCAATCTGGGCATCGTCCTCGACAGCTTCCATGCCTGTGTGCGCAACAACCCGCTGGAGCCCATCGCCGCCATCCCGGGCGACCGGATCGCCCTGGTCCAGGTCGCCGACGCGCCGGCGATCCTCATGGACCCGCTGTCGTTGAGCCGCCACCACCGCTGCTTCCCCGGCCAGGGCGACATGGCGATCGACGAGTACCTCGACGCGGTGTCCCGTTCCGGCTATCGCGGCCCGGTGTCGCTCGAGGTGTTCAACGACCAGTTCCGCGGTGCCTCTGTCAACGCCATGGCGGTCGATGGCTTCCGCTCGCTGCAACTTGCCGGCGAACGCCTCAATGCCCGCCGCGCCGCCCGCGGCGAGCGGTCGGTCGGTGGCGTCGCACCGCTGCCGCCCGTCCCCTCCGTCCAAGGCGTCGAGTTCATCGAGTTCGCCACCGGCGAGAGCGACAGCGGCGACCTGCGGGCTGTGCTGTCCGCACTCGGCTTCGCCGAGGCCGGCCGCCACCGCTCCAAGGACGTGGCGCTGTTCCGCCAAAACGGCATCAACCTTGTTGTCAACCAGGAAAACGAGGGCTTCGCCCACTCCTTCGCGCTGGTCCACGGTCCCTCCGTCTGCGCCGTGGCGTTGTCGGTGGACGACGTGGCCGGCGCCCTGGAGCGCGCCACGGCACTCGGCTCGGTGGCCTATGCGGGCCGCGTCGGCCCCGGCGAGGCAATCATCCCGGCGGTGCGCGGCGTCGAGGGCAGCCTGCTCTATTTCGTTCCCGCCGCCGCGGGCGGCTCGCCGACCTGGTCGCAGGACTTCGAGATCGCTGTGCCGAACCCCGGCGGCCGTCTGCTGCGGATCGACCACCTGTCGAATGTGGTCCGCCGCTCGGAATTCCTCACCTGGGCGCTGTTCTACAAGGGCGTGCTCGGCTTTGCCGACGAACCGCAGGTCGAGCTGGCCGATCCCTACGGCGCCTTCTACAGCCGCAGCGTCCGCTCGCCGGACGGCGCGGTGCGCATCCCGCTGAACATCGCCGACGGCGGCTCCACCGGCGTGTCACGCTTCATCGCCGAGTTCGGCGGCGCCGGCGTCCAGCAGATTGCCTTCGAGACCGACGACATCATCGCCTGCGTCGAGGCTGCCCGTACAGGTGGCGTCCGCTTCCTGCCGGTGCCCGACAACTATTATCGTGACCTTGCCGCCCGCTTCGACATCGAGCCGGCGCGGCTCGAGCAGCTCCGGCAGCTGGGAATCCTGTATGACACCCACAATGGCGGCGAGTTCCTGCACGTCTACACCGACATGATCCGCAACCGCTTCTTCTTCGAGATCTGCCAGCGCCGCGACTACGACCTGTTCGGCGCCGCCAACACCCCCGTCCGGCTCGCCGCCCAGGCCTCGGTCCAGGACCGGCAGAACGACGCGGACTTCGCCATGGGCGGGGACTGAGCATGGGCCTGCTCGACGAGGCGGTGGACGGGCCGCTGCGCATCGACACAGTCCCGCTCGCGGCCGGCGGCACACTCGGTCTGCTGCACTGTCCCGGCCGGTCCGGCACCGATGCGGCGGGCCGACGCTGGGCCCGCAGCCTTGCCGTCGATCTGGTCGCGCTCGACGCCTGGGGGGCCGACGCCCTGCTGAGCCTGGTCGAGCCGGCGGAATTCGCCAAGCTCGGCGTGCCGCACCTCCCGGATGTCATGGCACAACACCGCATCCAATGGCTGCACGTGCCCGTCACCGACATGGGCACGCCCGATGCCGCCAGCCGCGCGGCCTGGGAGCATGCCGGCCCGGCCATCGACGCCCTGCTGGCCCGCGGCGGACGCCTCGCCATCCATTGCGCGGCCGGTCTCGGCCGCACCGGAACGATCGCCGCCGCGCTGCTGGTGCGATCTGGCGTGGAGCCTGACGACGCGATAGCCCGCATCCGCGCCGCCCGGCCCGGCACGCTCGAGACGGCGGCCCAGGAGGCCTTCGTCCGCGCCGGCCTGCCGACAGGCTGAGCCATGGCGCTTACCGCTGATGTCGCCATCCTCGTTGCGGCCGTCCCGCCCGCTCTCGCAACGGAGCTGCGGCTTGCCGACGCCACCGCTGCGACCCTGCTCGGCGGCCTGACCAACCGGGGCGCCTGCCTCGTCACGCCGGCCGGCCGCTTCGCCGTGCGCCTCGCCTGGCCCGATCCCGGCGGCGCTGTCGACCATGAGGCCGCTGTCACAGCCACCCGCTGGGCCGGCGCCGCCGGGATCGGCGCCGAACTGCTGTTCGCCGACCCGGCCCGCGGCCTCACCGTCTCGCGCTGGCTCGACGGCGAACCGGCCTCGCCAACCCTGCTCGCGGCCCGTGCCGTGGCAGCCGGTGCCCTGTTGCGGCAGGTCCACGGCGCCAACCCCGGCTGGGGTCGCTCCTCCGACTATGCCGCGCTCCTGGCCGCCTATGCCGAGCGGGCCGGGCCTGCGGCCGCGCTCCCGCCGGCGCACACCGCGGCCCTGCACGCCGCGGTGGTCGCGCTGGCGGCCTCCGCGCTCGCGCCGGTTCCCTCTCATGGCGATCCGGTGCCGGCCAACTGGCTCGTCGCGCCGCAGGGCCTGCGGCTGATCGACTGGGACTATGCCGCCCGCCATGATCCCGCCTGGGACCTCGCCTGGCTGGCGCGCGAGGCCGGTTTCGATCCGGCCGCCGAGGCGGCCCTGCTCGCCGGCTATGCCCACCCCTTCATGGATGCCGGCCGGCTGTCGGTGCTGCGGCTGCTGGTCGCCCGGGTCGGGAGCCTTTGGGGGGAGGCCCGCGCGCAGCAGCCCGGCCTGCCCGACGCGACCGCTTGGACGACGGCCTGCCGCGCCGAGTTCGAAGCCCGTATCGCCGACCCTGCGCTTCAACATCGCGTGGCCGCCCTGCGCTGATTGCGCTTGCAGAACCCGGCCCGGCGTCCTATCGCTGTCATCGTCAGGGGTGCCCGCGTGGGGCTGAGAGGACATGTGTCCAACCCTCGAGCTGATCTGGGTCATGCCAGCGGAGCGAGACGATGTTTTCCGGAACGCAATTCTCGATTTATCCAATGACGTCGGACTTCGTGCCGGCGATCACGCGCGCCATCGGCGCGCTCGACGGCTACACCGACATCCGGCGCCAGACCGACGATCTGTCGACGCTGCTGGTCGGCCCGCCCGACCGGGTGGTGCAGGCGATGCGCGACGCCTTCGTGGCGGTGGCACGCGGCGGCCCGCACGTGGTCCTCTCCGCCACCCTGTCGCGCGGCTGCCCGGGCGAGAGCGACGACCCGATCTGCAGCGCCCCGGCCTTGCCGGCGCCCGGACCGGGTGAGGACGCTGCCGCGGTGGCCACCGCGCGCTTTTCTCCGGGCCCCGCCGCCGGCGTCCCGGTTTCGGCGCAGATTTCGCTCTATCCGCTCGGCACCGAGGCACACATGGCGCGGATCGGCGGCTGCATCGACTTCCTCAAGGCGGTGGGCGTCTATGCCGGCTCCAAGCACTTCTGCTCCAAGCTGACCGGCGACGCCGCCGCCGTCTTCGCCGCCATCGAGCGTGCCTGGCTCGATTTTGCGCCCATGCACGCGCATGTGGTGCTCACCGTCACCGTCTCGGCCAACAGCCCGAGCCTCGCGCGCTGAACCGCGCTTCCCCGTCCGGAGCTTTCCCATGCAGCGTTGGACCCAGCGTGAAATCGTGGTCGTGGCCGCCATCGGCGTCGTCTTCGGCGTCATCTACCTGGCCTGGGTGCAGGCCTGGCTGTTCGCCCGGCCGTTCATCGGCCCGCTGTCCCTCGACATCTTCTTCGGCCTCTGGTGCATCGCCTCGGTTGTCGCCGCCTATGTGGTGCGCAAGCCCTTCGCGGCGTTCTTCGCCGAGATGGTTGCGGCCGTCGCCGAGGTCGCCACCGGCAATCCCGCCGGCCTGATCCTGCTGATCACCGGCGCCGTTCAGGGTGCAGGCGCCGAGCTGCCCTTCGCGCTCACCCGCTGGAAGCGTTATGACACCGCAGTGCTGGTGGCGTCCGGCGCCAGCGCCGCCATCTTCAGCTTCGTCTACACGTGGATCCGCTTCAACTACGGCGCCCTGTCGCCGGGCCTTCTGGTGACCATGCTCGCCATCCGCATCGCCAGCGGCATCCTGCTGGCCGGCCTGCTCGGCCGCTACGTCGCCCGCGCCCTGCACCGCACCGGCACGCTGGACGGCCTGGCCATCGACACCGACCGGCGCGTTGCCGCCTGACCGCGCCCTCGCCGGCCGCGGCCTGACGGTCCGCTTCGCAGGCGCCGCCCGGGCCGCGCTGGACGGGATCGACATCGATCTCGCCTCCGGCACGGTGCTGGGCGTGCTGGGACCATCCGGCAGCGGCAAGAGCACGCTGATAGCCACCCTGCTGGGGGTCATCCCCGAGCTGGTGCCGGCCACCGCGGGCGGCACCGTCGCCTGGGGCGACGGCGCCTTCGCGCCGCCGTCGCTGGCCGCGGGGCGCGCCGCCGCGGCTGTCGTGCAGCAGGATCCCGACGGCGCGCTGGTCGCCCTCGCGGTGGCAGACGAGATCGCCTTTGGACTGGAGAGCGACGGCCTGCCCGCCGCTGACATCGACGCCCGCGTCGCTGCCGCGCTCGCCAGCGGTCCAGCCGCAGGCCTCCTGCCCGGGGCAGAGACGCTGGCGCTGTCCGGCGGCTGGCGCCAGCGCCTCGCCTGGGCGGCGGCCCTGGCACTGCGGCGCCCGGTGCTGCTTCTCGACGAGCCCTTTGCCCATCTCGACCCGCAGGCGGCTTCTGTCGCATCGGACGCCATCCGGACGGCCCGCGCCACCGGCACCGCCACCCTGCTGGTCGAGCACCGGGCCGACCTCGTCGCCGGCCTGGCCGATCGGCTGCTGGTCCTCGACAGCGCTGGACGGCCCCTGCTCTGGGGACCGGCCGCACAGGTGCTGGCCGAAGCGGCAGAGCGTCCCGACGCCTGCGGCCTGCGCCTGCCGGCGGCGGTGCTGGTGGCCGCAGCCCTTCGCCGCGCCGGTCTGCTTCCAGAAGACGCCCGCCCGGCTGATGCCGCCGTGCTGATTGCTGCGCTCGGACCACGTGGCCAGGACCCGGCGGTCGCCGCGGTGGCCGCGCGCGCGCTCGGCCAGCAACCGCGCGCCATGGCCACGCCCGGACCGGTCCGGGTCGCCCTAGGGGACGCCGCAGTCCGCCGCAGGGGCACGACGATCCTGTCAGGCGTCGATCTGACGGTGCGCGACGGCACCATCCTGGGCATCGCCGGCTCCAATGGCGCCGGCAAGACCACGCTCGGCCTGCTGCTCGCCGGCGGCCTTCGACCCTCGGCCGGACAGCGGCGCGTACCGCCAGGCCCGGCGCCCATCGTCGTGCCGCAGAACCCGGCGCTGGCCTTCGCCTCCGGATCGCTGCGCGAGGAGGCCCGGCGCCGCGGTGTCGACTGGGAGGCCGCCGCCACGCGCATCGCTGCCGCCGGATTACCGGCCGATCCGGACCGCAACCCGCTGCGCTTCAGCCAGGGCGAGCGACGCCGCCTCGCAGTCGCGCTTGCCGCCGCCGGCGGCGCATCCCGCCTGATCCTGCTCGACGAACCCCAGGCCGGGCTCGACGGCCCATCGCTCGCCGCCCTGTCGGGCGACCTCTCGGCCCTGCGCCGCGACGGTCATGCGGTGGTTGTGGTCGCCCACGACCTCGACTGGCTTGCCAGCCTCTCCGACGACATGGCGATCCTCGCCGCCGGCCGCATCGCCCTGGCCGGCCCCACGGCAGAGGTGGTCGGCCGCATCCTCGACGGCACCGCGCCCGTCCCCGTCCCTCCGGGCCTCGCGCTGGCCGCGGCGCTGGGCATCATGCCGCTGCGGGGCGCCGCATGACCCCGCGCGATCCGCTGGCCCGCCTTGCCGTCGCCTTCTGCGCCTTCGTGGTGGTGACGCTGGCACCACGCCCGGCCACGGGCGCCGTGGTGTTCGCCCTGCTGCTCGCGCTGCTGCTGGGCCCGGCCGGCGTGACGCTGCGCCGCATCCTGCGCGGGCTGGTGCCCTTCGCGTTCTTCGCGCTGACCAGCGCCTGGATCTACGCGGTGGCGCCCGATCCCACCTACCGTGCGATCGGCGGCACCGGCTGGGACGCTGCGCTGCTGGTGACCGTGCGCACGCTCTGCGTCGGCCTGATCTCGCTCGGCTACGTGCTGACGACGCCGGCGGCCGGCCTGGCCCGCGCTTTGGTGCACCGGGCCGGAATGCCGCGCCGCATCGTCTGCGGGACGCTGGCGGCGGTGCAGTTTCTCCCCGGCCTCGCCGAGGAATTGCGGATGGCCCGGCTCGTCGCCCGCGCCGCGCTGCCCGATCCGGCCCGCGGCGGCCGCATCGTCGCGGCGGTCCGCCGCTGGGCCGCCGGGCTGGGCCCGGCCGTCATCGTCACCCTGCTGGCCGGCGCCATGCGGCGCGCCGACACCGCCGCGATCGCGCTCGAGTTGCGCGGCGTGGCCGGACCGGGCCAGCCGACGCCCTGGCGCGTCGCCCGCTTCGAGCGGGACGACGCAGCCTTTGCGGTGCTGTCCGGGCTGGTGCTCGCATCGGTCGCGGTCCTGACCTGGCGTTGAAGCACGCAGCACAGCCCGGAACCGGTATGCCGTCTTGAAGCCTCGGCTCCGGGGCATCGAGCCCCGGATCATGGGCAAGAGGTCTCAGGTCGTCGGCGTCGCCTTGCGGCCGGAGCGGCGTCCCGGCGCAGTGCCGGTGCGCCGCGCGGTCGGTGCCGACGGAGCGGCAGCGGGAGCGGCCGGCGCCACCACGCGGGCGCGCGGCATCCGTGCCGGCTTGGCTGCGGCGGCCGGAGCTTCCACCACGGCAGCCGCCTTGGCCGCAGCGGTCTTGGCCGCAGCGGTCTTGGCCACTGCAGCCTTGCGGGTGTAGGGCCTCCGCGACGGCTTCTGAGCCGCAGCGGCCGGCTCGGCCACGGTGGATGTTGCAGGTGGCACGGCAACGGCCACGCTACGCGGACGCCCCGGCTTGCGGCCGGTCGGCGCAGCTGCCGTCCCGGCTGCAGTCTTTGTCTTTCTCGCCATGCTGGTCGGGGTCCTGGCGCCATCCGCGGCGCTGGTCTTTGCCGTGGCCGGGGCCTTCGCGGCAGCCCGCGGCCGGCGCGCCTTGCGGGCTGGAGCTGCACCATCGGCTACGCCGGGCGCCGCGACGTCCAGGGCACCGCCATGCTTGCGCATGAATTTGCCCAGCCGCTTCAGGGCTTTGCGCTCCACCCCCAGCGCATCGATCCGCGCCTCGATGGCAGCCGCACCGGCCTTCGACTTCAGCATGGCGGCGGCGTCTGCCCCCGCCTCCGGGATCACCAGCCGCGGCGCTCCCTCGCTGGTCCGGAACCCGGCCAGCAGCACCGCAAACTTGTCCTGGATCTTGTCACCCATTTCGTCGCCCCTTTTTTGGTTGCCTGACGCTAGCAGGCCGGGTTGTCACGATCTACGGCGCTAATGTTCAACACAGAAATGAGAAATAAAGACTGTAAAACAGATTGTTGGACCTGAAACGAACTTTCGGTCCGCATGTCACGAATCTGACATTGAAAGACCGGGGCCAGGTTTTGCCTCGATTTTCGTGGCCTGCCCGATGAGAAAGGCCCGCACGGCCATATCCTCTGCGCGTCCAGCGGCCGTCAGCCAGACCGCACCGGCCAGTTCGCCAGGGCCCAGCAGCGCGGCAATCCAGCCTTGCGCCGGGCTTCGCGCCGCCAGCAGGGCGACGCGCCGGCCTAAACTGTCGCACGCCGCCCCCGCACAATTTCCTACAGGGGCGGCGTATCCCCTGCGCCGATGTCCCAGTAGAGACCGGCCATCAGGGCCAGCCCCTCGCGAAAGATGCCCGCCGGCACATGCTCGTCCGGCGCGTGCTGGCTGCAGCCCGGATAGGAATGCGGCACCCACAGCGTCCGCAGCCCCAGCACCTCGCTGAAGATATCGTTGGGGAGCGATCCGCCCAGATTGGGCAGGATGGCGGGCGCCCGGCCGCTGGTACGCTCCAGCGACCGCGCGGCGAAGGCCACCCACGGGTCGTCGGGATCCAGCCGCGAGGCCGCGAACATGTCGTCCCGGCTGCGGGCCAGCCGCACCATCGGGAAGCCATGCCGGTCAAGGTGCCGGCGCAGCGCCGGCAGGATCGCGTCGGTGTCGACGCCGACGACGAAGCGCAGCTGGCAGCGCGCCCAGGCCGAGGGCGGCACCGCGTTGACCGGCGTGTCGGGATTGCCGGCCTTCATCGCCAGAACGTCGAAGGAGCACCAGCCGAACACCTGTTCGGCTGGCGTCAGCCCGGGCTCGCCCCAGTCCGGATCGATGACCGGCCCGTCCGGCCCGCCGTCGATCTCCAGCCCCGTGAGGACACGCCGCACCCCGGACGGCAGCTCGGCGGGCACCCATTCGGGGATCCGGATCTGCCCGGTCGGCGACGTGATGCTGGCGATCGCATGCGCCAACTGGATCGCCGGATCGGACAGGATGCCGCCCCAGTTGCCGGAATGGTGTCCGCCGGACCGTGCCTCGATCGTCATGTCGAAGGTCATGCCGCCGCGCGCGCCGAGAAACAGCGTCGGCCGCTCCGCCGACAGCCGCGGGCCGTCGGAGGCGACGAGCAGGTCGGCCTTCAGCGCCTCGGCCTGTTCGACGCACAGGTCACGCAGCCCGGGCGAGCCCATCTCCTCGCCGGTCTCGATCAGCATCTTGGCATTGAAGCCGAGCGCGCCGCGCGTCTCAAGCACGGCCCGCAGCGCCGTGAGGTTGACCAGGTGCTGGCCCTTGTTATCGACGACGCCACGCCCGTACCAACGGTCGCCGCGCACCGTGAGCTGCCACGGCGACAGCCCCTCGGACCATTGCGCATCGAGCCCGCGGATGACGTCGCCATGGCCGTAGCCGAGCACGGTTGGCAGGCCCGGATCCTCGATCCGTGTGGCGAGCAGGAACGGTCCCTTGGCCCGCGGATGCGTCAGCACCCGGCACGAGAACCCGAGAGACTCGAGCAGAGGTCGCATCTCGGCATCGACATAGCGGGCCAGCTCCGGGGCACGGTCCGGGTTCTGGCTCTCGGTCGGAATGGCGACGAGGCGGGCGAGGTTCGCCTGCAGCGAGCCGTCGTCGAAGCACGCGACGGCCCGCGCAATGGCATCGGAGCGGGTGGAGGCGGAAGCGGTCATGAGCCATCGTCGCCGGATCGTAGCGGCACCGCAAGGCGGCAGTTGACACGACGGCCCGCGCTGCGACAGATCGGGCACACTGGGAGGACCACCATGGCGTTGATGATTTACGGCGTGCTGCGCTCGCGCGCGACGCGCACCATCTGGACGGCGCGCGAGCTCGGGCTCGCCTTCACCCATGTGCCGGTGATCCAGGCCAATCGGCTCGCCGATCCGGCTGCCGCCGACGCACCGTTGAACACGGCGTCGCCGGCCTTCCTGGCCATCAATCCGGCCGGACAGATCCCGTGCATCGACGACGACGGCTTCCGCCTGGCGGAGTCCTTCGCCACGACGCTCTACCTGGCCAGGAAGCATGGCGGCTCCATCGCACCAACCGACCTGCGCGAAGACGCGCAGATGACCGCCTGGACCCTGTGGGCGGCAACCGCCGTCGAGCCGCACGCCCTCGCGATCCTGTACAATCGGGTCGCCAGGCCCGTGGCGGAGCGCGATCCAGCAGCGGCCGATGCGGGCGTCATGGCCCTGGCCCGGCCCTTCGCGACCTTCGAGGCCGCTCTGGCGGCCGGTGACGGCCACCCGGTGGGCGGCCGCTTCACCGTCGCCGACATCAACCTCGCCGAGGT
>JBMOJG010000027.1:0-10480 GCA_049316925.1 Alsobacter sp.
CGAGTACGGCGCGCAGCGTGCTTCCCGCAGGCGCCTGGGCCGCCGCCTTCTCTGCCGACAGCGTGGCAACAGCCACCCCGGCAGCCGCTACCGCCCCGAATTTCAGAAATTCACGTCGCGCGTCGATGAGGTCGTTCGTGCCGTCGGTCATCAGATTGCTTCTCCATCGAATAGCCAGTCGGCAGTTAGCCTACACGTCGTGCCACCGTCCGCAAGAGAAGCGATCGTGCGCCACAATCCGATGCGGCGCGCAGGCAATAGGCTTATTCGCCTACTTGAAAAGCGGGGCTGGGTCCGGCGTGTAGCGGGCGATCTTGTCGGGGTTGATGCGCACACCCAGGCCGGGTTCGTCGGGAATATCGAGCAGTCCGTCTGTGTCGAGAGCAAACGGCTCCTGCAGAATCCCGTCCACGTAGGGACTGCCGCCGATGAATTCGACAAGGTCGCAATCGGGGAAAGCCGAGGCGAGTTGCAGGTCGGCGGCAACACCAAGCGCGGTGTTCCAACCGTGGCCGACATACTTCACGCCGAAATCGTAGGCGAGCCACGCGATCTTGCGCTGCTCAGAGATGCCACCCACCTTGGTCACATCTGGCTGCACGATGTCAAAGGCGCCTTGCACGAGCCAGGGGATGAAGGACTGACGCCGGGTCAGCACCTCGCCGCCCGCGATCGGCACGGGGCTTGCCTTGCGCAGCGTGATAAAGTCATTCAGCGCGTCCGGTTTCAGCGCCTCTTCGAACCAGCCAACATCGTAGCCCGCTAGCATCTCGGCCGTGCGCAAAGCCCATTTCAGGCCCTGAGGCCAATAGGCATCGCTCGCACCTGGATCGACAAAAAGTTTGGAGTCCTTCCCGGCAGCGTCGCGCGCCGCAGCCACAATGGCCTCGTCGAGGCCGTAGTCCTTGGCACGGCCGAATGGGCCCCACCCGATCTTGAATGCCCGGAAGCCCTGGTCACGGTAACGGGCCACGACGCGGTGCATCGTATCGGGCTCTTCCATGAGCAGTGAACAATAGGGCTGAACCTTGCGTCGATAACTGCCACCCAGCAGCCGGCCGACGGACAGCCCGGTCGCCTTGCCGAGAATGTCCCAGCAGGCGATATCAATGCCGCTGATGGTGTGCGTCAGCGTACCGCCTCGTCCCATCCAGAAGGTATTCTGGTGCAGCTTCTCGGCCAGCCGCTCGGGCTCGAGCGCGTTCTCGCCCCGAAAAAGCGGCTCAAGGACCCTGAGCCCAGCCTGGACCAGGCGGCCGTCAGTGAAGACGCTGCCATAGCCCGTGATCCCTGCGTCGGTGTGAACGGCAACGATGGCGTGAATGGAATCCTCGGGCCGGATCTCAGCCGACCATCCGCCTTTCGGGCTGTCGCCGAAAAGCGGGGCCGCCGCAATGCGGGTGATCTTCACGGGCCCGAGAGCAAGCCTTGCATCGGCCATCGATTGCTCCTTCCTCATCGCACCGGTGGGCGGGCTTCAATATTTTCCGGGCCGCGCAAGGGGCTGCACCACCGCTTGACTCGCGCAAAAATCGTATACAAACATACGATCTCATGAAGGGCTTGTCGAGGGCTGCCATGGCGACCGAGAAAGCTAGAAGCCGTGTTCGCTGTGAGGTCGATTTCGACAGGCAGGGCCGCCAGGCGGGCTATGCGCGGGCGCCACTGTCGCGCAACACGTCCGGCTGGGGCGTGGTCGAGATCCCGATCATCGTCGTGAAGAACGGCACAGGACCGACGGTGCTGCTCACGGGCGGCGTCCATGGCGATGAATACGAGGGCCCGATTGCGGTGTCCCGCCTCGCCCGCACACTGCGCCCCGAGGAGGTACAAGGACGCGTGATCATGATGCCGGCCGTCAACATCCCGGCGGTCATGAACGACACGCGCCTGTCTCCGGTCGACAACCGGGACATGAACCGCTGCTTCCCCGGCGATCCGCGGGGTACCTTTTCCGAGATGCTGGCTCACTTCATGGACAGCGTGATCCTGCCCATGGTGGACGTGTCAGTGGATCTGCATACCTGCGGCCACTCCGGCGACAGCGCCCCCTCAACGAACATGCACTACGTCCAGGACACGGCCATTCGCGAACGGACAATGGCGCTTGCTGACGCCTTTGGTGCACCCTTCAACGTCGTTTTCAGTGGTGTCGACGAGGGAGCCACACTCACCTCCGCTGTCGAGCGGCGCGGGATCATCTCGCTCGGTACCGAGCTTGGCGGCTGGGGCCGCGTGAGCGTCGAGGGCGTGCGCATCGGCGAGCGCGGGGTGCGCAACGTCCTGAAGCAGCTCGGCGTTCTGGACGGAAAGCCCGAAACCGTGCAACGCGACGGGACGCCAGGCACGCGCAACATGATGGTACGTAGCGCGGAATGCTATTCCTTTTCACCGCGCGGCGGTCTCTTCGAGCCATGTCAGCTTGTCGGAGATCGCATCGAGGCCGGCCAGACTGCCGGCTTCCTGCACTTCGTCGAGGACGTCGACGCCCCCCCCATCGAGGTGGTCCACCGCGCCTCCGGGCTCCTGTGGATGTCAGCTGGCCCCGGACGCGTGCAGCGCGGGGACTGCGTGGCCGTGGTGATGCAGGACTACGATGAGACCCGGTTTTCCCACGAATAGGGCCGTGTCAAGCGCTCTTGTCTCCGCTCCCGGCCCCTTTCTGATTTGTTTGAGAACCGAGCCATGACAAAACGCCCGCGCGTTCTGATCGTTGAATGCATGCAAGAGATCTCATCCTTCAATCCGCTGCAGTCGGATTACGAGGATTTCCACGTCGAACGTGGCGAACAGATGCTGGCCCAGGACGGTCTCAACACAGGGATCGGCGGGGCACTGCCCGTCCTGCGGGCATCCGGCTATGACATCGTTCTGACCATGAGCGCGCGAGCCGGTTCGGGCGGCCTCCTCTCGGCCGCTGGTTGGGAGCGCCTGTCGGGCGAGATCATGGCGGCGATCAAAGCCGGCGCGGCCGGCGGTGTCGATGCTGTGTACTTCTCGCTGCATGGCGCCATGGGCGCAGATGGCGAGCTCGATCCCGAGGGCTGGCTGCTGCAGGAAACCCGTCGCCTTGTTGGAGACGCGGTCCCCATCGTCATCTCTCTCGATCTGCACGGCATACTGACCGACAGGATGCTCAGACAGGTGAATGGGCTTGCCATCTACCACACCTATCCGCACGTCGACTTCGCCGACACGGGCGAGCGTGCGGCCAAGTTGCTGGTGCGCATCCTCGAAGAGAGGCTCAAGACCACGATAGCCCGGGTCGTAATCCCAGCCCTTGTGCGCGGCGATGAATGCATCACCAAATCAGGCTGCTACGGCGACTGCATTCGCGAGGCCCAGCGCATCGAGCGCGACGGGACAGCGCTGGCCGCCGGCATCATGATCGGCAATCCCTTCACAGACGTGCCGGAGTTGTGCTGCCAAGTCCTCGTCTGCACCGCTGGCGACGAGGCCACGGCCAGGGCCGAGGCGGTGCGGATCGCCGAGGAGTTCTGGCCGTTGCGCTTTCGTATGCAGGGCAAGTTCATCTCGCTGGAGAGAGCCATCGCGCAGGCCGAGACGATCAAGGGGCCTGTCGTCTTCACTGACGCGGCAGACGCGACCTCCTCGGGAGCCACGGGCGACAGCGCCATCATCATCGACGGCCTTCATCGCGCCGGCACGAAAAAGCGCGTCCTTGCCCAGATCGTGGATCCGAAGGCCGCCGCAGCTGCCCATGCGGCGGGGGTCGGCGCGACAATTGATGTGACGCTCGGCGGGGCGATCGACCACGAGCGCTTCAAGCCGATGGCAGTGAAAGCGCGGGTGCAGTTGCTCTCCGATGGGCGTGCAAGGTTGGAGACGATGAAGACCGGGCTCGACGCGGGGCCCACGGCCGTCCTTACCTTCGGCACCTTTAGCGTGGTCGTGTTCTCGAAGACCCTCAGCCTTTTTGACCGTGCAATGTACTACGCGAACGGTCTCAATCCCGAGGATTTCGACGTTATCGTCGTTAAATCACCGCACACCGAATACCATATGTATGACCAGTGGGTGGCCAAGAACTTCAATATCGACATTCCGGGGGCTACGTCCGCGAACCTGCCGACACTGGGCCACACCATCTGCGCACGACCCATGTATCCGCTGGATCCAAACCTCGAGTTCCATCCGCGCCCGGTCGTGTACACCCGACAGGCCTGAAGCCGGCCGAGCCGAAGAACCTTCCCAGGAATTCATCCGCCATGAAAATCGAGGCCGTCGACTTTTTCTACCTGTCCATGCCCCAGGTCACGACCGAGGCCGACGGCAGCCAGGATGCGCTGGTCGTCCGGGTCGCCGGCGGCGGATACGTTGGTTGGGGCGAGTGCGAGGCGGCGCCTCTGCCATCGATCGCTGCATTCGTATGTCCCATGTCCCACGGGGTTTGCCGGCCCGTGCAAGATTCGGTGCTTGGACAGCGCCTTGATGGGCCAGATGACATCGCCCGCATCGCCGCGCTTGTCGAATACGACAGCATGGACCTTCTGCAGGCCGCCCATACCTTCTCGGGCGTTGAGATGGCGATGTGGGACCTCTTGGGCCGCGCGCGCGGCGAGCCAGTCTGGAGACTTCTGGGCTACACAGCCTCCTGCGGCAAGGTACCCTACGCATCCCAGCTTTTCGGCGACACGCCCCAGGAGACGCTGGAGCTTGGCCGTAGAGCAAGAGCCGCGGGCTTCCGTGCGGTCAAGTACGGCTGGGGTCCGATCGGCCGCGGGACGCCGGCGCAGGACGCAGACCACCTCGCAGCCGCACGGCAAGGGATTGGTCAAGACGGCATTCTGCTTGTCGATGTCGGACAAATCTTCGGCGAAGATATGGACCGCGCCCTGGCTCGCCTGCCGGCACTCGAGAGCGCCGGGGCGACCTGGCTCGAGGAGCCCTTCCACGCGAGCGCGCTGGAAGCCTACGGCCAGCTTGCGGCGCGCAGCCCTAAGGTCAAGCTGGCCGGCGGCGAAGGCGCACACAACGTATTCATGGCGCGCCATCTCATCGACTACGGCAAGGTTGGCTATATCCAAATCGACTGCGGTCGCATCGGCGGGATCGGGCCCGCGAAGATTATCGCGGACTATGCGGCTGCGCGCGGTGTGACGTATGTGAACCACACCTTCACTTCCCACCTGGCCTTGTCAGCCTCGCTGCAGCCCTATGCAGGCCTCGATGGCGACCGGATCTGTGAGTACCCAGTGGCGCCGAAGTCGCTGGCGGTGGACCTCACGTCGAACCATCTGAAGCCAGACGCCAACGGCGAGGTGCGTGCTCCCGATGGGCCGGGGCTCGGAATGACGGTGAGCGCGGATGCGCTGCGGCGGTACAAAGTGGAAGTCGAAATTCGCGTTGGCGGCAAGATGCTCTACGAGACACCAAAAGTGTAGCTTTTTCGACGAAAATAATTTTTAACTCATTATATTATTTCGTCCAATCAAAAATATAATAAATTCAGATATTTGCAAATGAACGTCTTTTCAAGCTACAGTACTAAGCAATGCATTGTTCAGCAAGCGTTCGTGAGCAGGTGACACGCGGCGGCGTGGTCTGGCGCTATCCCGCCGAGCTTGGGCCGCAGCGTCCTGCAAAGGTCCGTGGCGCGGGAACAGCGGGTGTTGAAACGGCAGCCTGGTGGCGGATTGCTGGCACTTGGGACGTCGCCAACAAGGGGCTGGAATCGGCGCTTGCCGACGCCGACTTCCGGGATCGAGGCCAGGAGTGCCTGCGTGTAGGGGTGCTTCGGTGCCTCGAAAAGCGCCGCACGGTCGGCGATTTCGACGATTTCCCCCAGATACATCACCGCAACCCGGTCGCAGATGAACCGGATGACCCCGAGGTCATGCGAGATGAAGAGGTAGGTCAGCGACAGTTCAGCCCGCAGATCCTTCAGTAGGTTGAGGATCTGTGCCTGGATAGAAACGTCGAGGGCCGAGACGGCCTCGTCCAGCACGAGGAAGCGGGGCGACAGGGCAAGCGCCCGGGCGATGCCGATACGCTGCCGCTGGCCGCCCGAGAACTCGTGCGGGAAGCGCGCAGCGTGATGGGGCAGCAGGCCGACGATGTCGAGCAGTTGGCGCAACCTCTTCTCGCGGAACGCGCAGTCACCAACACAATGCACGATGAGCGGCTCGACGATAAGTTCGCCCGCTGTCATGCGCGGGTTCAGCGAACTCATCGGGTCCTGGAAGACGATTTGCAGGTCGCGCCTGAGCGCACGCAGCGCTTTGCCCGAGAGCGTCGAGATCTCCTGGCCGTCGAAGCGGATCGAGCCGGCGCTGGGTGAGAGAAGCCGCACGACCATGCGACCGGTCGTGGTCTTGCCGCAGCCGGATTCGCCGACGAGGCCCAGCGTCTCGCCGCGGCCGATGGCGAAGTTGACGCCGTCCACCGCTCTTGTCTCGACCGGCGGCGCCAGGAAACCTCGGCCGCGGCTGCGGAACACTTTGCCGAGGTCCCGGACCGAGAGAAGGGGCTCCGGTTTCACGTGCGCGCCTCATGCACCGGCTTGAGGCAGGCCGCGCCGTGGGCGGTGCCGATCTCGATGCGGGGCGGATCGACTTCGGCGCAGGCCGGCTCGGCAAAGCCGCAGCGATTGCGGAACCGGCATCCGCTCGGCAGGTCGAAGGCCGGTGGCACCGTCCCCGGTATGGCCACAAGGCGGGGTATATCGCGCAGGGCCGAGGGCCTACTTGCCAGAAGGCCGCGCGTGTAAGGGTGTGCGGGTCCGGCAAAAACAGCGGCGGCCGAAGCATCTTCGACAATGCGACCCGCATACATCACCAAGACCCGATCCGCGAACGACGACACAACGCCCAGATCGTGGCTGATCAGGATAATGCCCATTCGATACTCCTGCTGCAGTTCGCGCAGGAGCTCGAGGATCTGTGCCTGGATGGTGACGTCGAGCGCCGTGGTCGGCTCGTCGGCGAACAACAGGCGCGGATTGCACGCTATAGCAATGGCGATCATGACGCGTTGGCGCATCCCGCCAGACAGCTGATGTGGATAGTCGTCGAGCTTGTCCCGGGGTGACGGAATGCCCACGCGCGAAAGAAGCTCGGCAGAGCGCTGGAGCGCCCCGCCCTGCGACGCCATGCCGTGGCGGATCAGCGTTTCACTGATTTGTCGGCCGATGGTCAGCACCGGGTTCAGTGCGGTCATCGGCTCCTGGAATATCATGCTCATCGCCGCACCGCGCAGACGCTGCAGACGCTTTTCGCCGGCGCCGAGCAGGCTCTCGCCCATAAGTGTCAGGCGATCCGCGGTAACGCGCGCGGACGCGGGAAGCAGCCCCATGACAGCTTGCGCCGTCACGCTCTTGCCGGAACCGGATTCCCCAACGATGCCGAGGACTTCGCCCTCGCGAAGCGTCATTGAGACGCGGTCGACAACAGTCAGGCCGGAAAACCTCACGGAGAGCCCAGATATGTCAAGCAGCGGCTCGTGGCCGCCTGCCATCGCTTGTGGCGCCTGCCCAGGCATCGACCGCCACCTCTTATCCAGCATCGCCCGTGAGGCGCAGGCGCTCGATGAAGCCCTCGTGATCAAGGGCACGTGTATAGTCAACGATATGCTCGCGCATGATGCCGGCAACGGTACGGGCATTCTTTTGGCGCAGCGCTTCGATGATGACGGTGTGCTCGTCGGCGATGGGCTCGAGGTCCTTCTGCATGGCGGACAGGCCAAAGATGATCGTGAGTTGCAGGGACAGCGGCTCCCAGGTGCGCAGCAGGACCTCGTTACCGGCGAGTTCGCACAGCTGGCGGTGAAACACCGTATCGAGCCTGGCAAGCTCAAAGCGGTCGCCACGACGGGCAGCCTCAACCATCAGGTCACGTGTGCAGACCAGGAGATCAAGAACTGACGGGTTGTTTTGCGCAGCGAGCCTGACCTCTTCGGCCGCGAGTTGTTCGAGCACGAGGCGCACCTGCAAGACCTTCTCGAGCCGGTTAACGCTGACATCCATGAGGCGCATGCCACGGTAGGGCGTGTTCTCGACAATCCCTCGGCTCTCGAGCAGCCGCAGCGCCTCACGGACAGGCACGCGACTGACCTGCAGACGCCGCGCCACCTCCGCCTCCACGACACGGTCACCCGGCAGGAAAGTCCCGCTGGCCGCCGCTTCGACGATCCGGTCGACAACCTGTTCGACGAGTGTCTTGCGATCGTTCAGCGGCTCGAGCGGGCCAGATTGAAGGGCGACCGGGTTCACCATTTGCTTCTCATTGCATTGCCCGATCAGTATCGTATACGATAATACGAACGACGCCACAACCTGCCCTGGTCGGCGCGGCCAAACAGATCAAAGTGGGCATATCTCGGGTGCAAGGAGGATCGCCATGAGGATCTGCATACGCTCTGTGCTTTTTCGCCGACTGGCCGTTGCCGTGATGCTTGGTACCGCAGCGTCCTTGACCTCTCCGGTCTTTGCCCAGAAGGCTGGCGGAGACGTCATTTTCGCGCAAGGGTCCAACCCGCCGAGCCTCGACGGGATGGTCACATCGTCCCAGGCCTCGCGCAACATCACGATGCATATCTACGAGAGCCTCTTCGGCTATGACGAGAACATCCGTCCTATGCCAATCTTGGCCGAGTCCCTGAAGGTCTCTGATGACGGGCTCACCTACGTGATCCCGATCCGCAAGGGGGTCTTGTTTCACAACGGCAAGGAAATGACGGCCAGGGACGTGAAGGCCTCTCTGGAGCGGTATCGCAAGCATGGTGCAACCGCAGGCCTGCTGAACCCGGTCACCAGCATTGACATTACCGGGGACCACGAGATCACGCTGAAATTCGCCAAGGCGACACCAACATTCCTCGAGGCCTTCGCCTCCCCGCGCGCGCCGGCCGTCATCATCCCTGAGGAAGAGGCCGGCAAGGATCCGGGGAAGATCGAGTTCATCGGCACGGGGCCATACCGGTTCGTGGAATATGTTCCAGACAGCCATGTGAAACTGGCCAAGTTCGCCGAATACGCTCAAGATAATCGCTTCAAAGGCCCAGATGGCTTCGGCGGCAAGAAAACCGCCTACTTCAACACGGTCACATTCCGCATCATGCCGGAGACCGGGGCGCGAACGGCGGCGCTGGAAGCCGGCGAGATCCAAGGCAACGAACAGATCCCCGGCCCGACAGCCAAGCGCCTGCAGAACGATCCCAGGTTCTCCGTCCACGAGAACAAGCGTTGGGGCTTCCTCACCTTCATCATGAACCTGAAGCAACCTCCTGCGGACAATCCGAAGTTCCGCGAGGCCGTGCAGGTCGCGCTCAAGATGGAGCCCATTGTCGGCATCGCAACAGAGGGCTTGTTCTCACTGAACCATGGCTGGCAGTATCCCGGCACGACCTTCGATGCAGGCGACATCGGCAAGAACCTCTACAATCTGGGCGACGCGGCGAGGGCCAAGGCGCTTCTGGCCGAGGCCGGCTACAAGGGCGAGCCCTTCGCGATCCTGACTGACAACAACATCCCCGAGCACGGCAAGTCGGCGGTGGTCATCGCTGAACAGCTCAAGGCGGTCGGGATCAACGCCATCATCAAGCAGGTGGACTGGCCGACGGCGCTCAAGATCCGCCTGCAGGACACGGGTTGGAACGGCTGGACGCTTGTGATGGGTATCGAACCCTACATGGGGCCGGTTGCAGTTGTGTCGACACTCGTCGGTCCGACATCGCACTTCCGGGAGCCCGACGCCAAGCTCGATGCACTCTACGAGGAACTGATCACAGGCAAGAGCGTGGAAGAGCGCCAGTCAACCTTCAAGAAGATCCAGGCCCGGCTCTACGAACTCAACGCGATCATCAAGATCGGCGATGTCGGGCTCGCCCAGGCCACACGGTCCAACGTAAAGGGGTTCAAGACCTTCCGCTTCCCCCGCCTCTACGACGTATGGTTGGAGTAAGTCGGAACCGCTGCGGGAGTTCGCATGCTGCGTTTCCTGATCTCCAGGTTGGTCAGTGCCGTCCCTGTGCTGTTCGTTGTCTCCCTGGTCTGCTTCCTGCTGATGTGGGTTGTGCCGGGTGACGTCGCCTCGGAGATCGCCGGTGCCGACGCGACACCGCAGCAGATCTTGCAGATCCGAGCCAATCTCGGCCTCGACCGCCCGCTGCTGAAGCGGGCGGTCGAATGGTACTGGAACCTGTTGCACGGCGACCTCGGTCGCTCCTACCTCCTGAACCGAAACGTCACCGACGCGGTTCTGGAGCGCCTGCCGGTGACCCTTTCGCTTGCCGGCATCGCCCTGATACTCGCCATCGGTCTCGGGATCATGCTCGGCGTCCTGGCGGCGGTGAACCACAACAACCCGCTCGACCAGGGCGCGCTGACGCTGGCTCTGCTCGGCCTATCGATGCCCGACTTCTGGTTTGGGCTCATGCTGATCGTGCTTTTCGCGGTGCATCTCGGCTGGCTGCCGACCGGTGGCTTTGTGCCAATGTCGGAGAGCCTCGGCGGCTGGGCCAG
>JBMOJG010000028.1:0-10478 GCA_049316925.1 Alsobacter sp.
CCACGGCGACGCTGGTGCCGGCCGTCGCCCTGGCGCTGCGCCGCCCGGTAAGCGGCCGGGTGCTGGTTGCCGCGCTGGCCGGCGGTGCCGTGACGGCTGCGGTGGTGCTCGATGGCCGGCTCGGCGCCACGCCGCACGGCGTCGGCGCGGCCGGCGTGCTCGGCACGACCGGCGGCCTGTTGCTCGGCATTGCCGTCAGCCTCCTGTCCCGCGCCGCTTCACGGGATGTCCCGCGCCCCTTTGCCGACGACGCGATCTGAGCGTCACCGGGCAGCCTGCAGGCGCTGCCAGCCGCGGAAGGCCAGCCACAGCAGCGTCACGATGTTGCCCAGCAGCATCATCACCACCACCATCACGACCGCGACGAGCGGCCGCTCGACCAGAAAGAACAGCGCCGCCGCGGCGAGGAAGCCCGCATAGAGATCGACCAGCATCACCAGCCCCCACGGGTCGGCGGCGACGCGGACGACGCTGTCCCACAGCGGTGCCTGGCCGGAGGCCCACACGATGCTGGCGGCCAGCCCCAGCGCGGCGGCGACGAACAGGATGCGGACGGCCATGGCGGAACTCCCGGCGGGGCGGCAGCACGCCGCGATACTGCCATTACGCTCGGGCCACCCCCGCGGTTTCGTTGCCGTCGATCATGCGCTCCAGCGTGACCAGCCGGTCGGCCTGCGCCGGCGGCTTGTCCCAGCGGATCCGCGCGATCCGCGGAAACCGCATGGCGACGCCCGACTTGTGGCGGGTCGAGCGTGCGATGCCCTCGAAGGCGATTTCCAGCACCAGCCCATGGTCGGGTTCGTGCGTCACCTCCCGCACCGGCCCGAAGCGGTTGACCGTATGCCGGCGCACAAAGCGGTCCAGCTCCGTCAGCTCGGCATCGGTGAAGCCGAAATAGGCCTTTCCGACCGGCACCAGCTCGTCGCCGTCCGCGCCCTCGCGCCAGCAGCCGAAAGTGAAGTCCGAATAGAACGACGACCGCTTGCCGTGGCCGCGCTGGGCGTACATCAGCACCGCGTCGACCACGCGCGGGTCGCGCTTCCATTTGTACCAGAGCCCCTTCGGCCGGCCCGGCACATAGGGGCTGTCGGCGCGCTTGACCATGCAGCCCTCGACCGCGCCGGCATCCTCGCCCGCCCCTGCGCTGGCCGGGTCGGCGCGGGCCGCTGCCAGGTCCTCCCAGCGCCCGAAGGGCACCAGCGGCGACAGGTCGATCCGGCGATCGCCATGCGCCGCCACAAACGCCTCGAGCCGCTGCCGCCGCTCGCGGAAGGGCAGGGGCCGCAGGTCCTCGCCGTCCAGTGCCAGCAGGTCATAGGCGCGGATATGGGCCGGGAACTCCACCAGCATGCGCGGCGACACCTGCTGCCGGTTCAGCCGTTGCTGCAGCACGTTGAACGACTGCACCCGCCCGTCGCGCACCACCAGCAGCTCGCCGTCGATGGCGCCGCTAAAGCCGAGCGCAGCGGCGAGGTCGGGAAAGGCGCGCGAGATGTCCTCGCCGGTGCGCGAATAGAGCCGCGCCACCCGCGTGCCGTCGGGCCGCACCCCGCCCACCGCCTGCACGCGGATGCCGTCCCACTTCCACTCCGCCATCATGGCGGCCGGGTCCAGCGTGTCGAAGTCGCTGTCCTCGATCGCGTGCGCCAGCATCGGCGGCCGGAACGGCGCCGTGTCGCTCGCCTCCGGTCTGTCGCCGCGGCCTTCCGCCCAGGCGAACAGCGCCGCATAGGGCGGCTCCAGCCCGTGCCAGACCTCCTCGATGTCGTCGGCCGCGAGCGTTCCCAGGCCGGCGACCGCGCTCTTGGCCAGCCGTGCCGACACGCCGATGCGCAGCGCCCCGGTGATCAGCTTCAGCAGCGCCCAGCGGCCGGTCTCGTCGAGCCCGTCGAGCCAGCGTGCCAGCAGGCCTGGCAGCTCGGCCTTGTGGCTGTCGCGCAGCGTCTGCACGACCTCGGACAGCGTCGGCGCGGGCGCGTTGTGGCCGGGACCGGGCAGGGCCGGCGCCGGCCACAGCAGCGCCGTGGTCTCCGACAGGTCGCCCACATAGTCGTAGCTGAGCCCGAACAGCACCGGATCGGTTCGCGCCGCAATCAGCGCCCGGATGACGCCCGGCTTGGCATGGGCGAAGCTGAGCGCCCCTGCCATCGCCGCCAGCGCGAAGCCGCGCTCGGGATCCGGCGTCGTGCGGAAATAGTCCGTCAGCAGCCGCAATTTGGCGTTGCGGCCCGGTTCATAGGCCATGCGGTCGAGCAGGGCGGCGAAGCGGTTCACGGCGCCGCCTCGGCGGAGGACGGCGCGGTCGCCTCTCCGGGTTCTGCCTCGCCCTCATCGCCATAGCCCAGCAGGTTCAGCGGCCGCGCGCGGATGCCCTGCGTCTGGCACCAGTGCACCAGCGCGTCCTCCTGGCCATGCGTCACCCAGACCTCGCCGGCGCCGGTGTCGCGGATGGTGGTGCAGAGCTCGTCCCAGTCGGCATGGTCGGAGACCACCAGCGGCAGCTCGACGCCCTTCTGCCGCGCCCGCGCCCGCACCCGCATCCAGCCGGACGCGAAGGCGGCCACCGGATCGGGGAAGCGGCGCGACCACAGGTCCTGCATGGCCGACGGCGGGCAGATCACGATGGCGCCGCCGAGCCGGGGCCGGTCGGCAGCCGTCACCTTGCGGATGTCGCCCAGCGGCACGCCCTCGGCGATGTAGAACTCCGTCAGCCGTTCCATGGCGCCATGGACGTGGATCGGCGCGTCCCAGCCGGCCTCGCGCAGCAGCGCCATCATCCGCTGGGCCTTGCCGAGCGAATAGGCGCCGACAAGATGGGCGCGCTCCGGGAACAGCCGCACCGAGGCGATCAGCCGTGCCACCTCGGCGGCGCAGTCGGGATGGCGGAACACCGGCAGGCCGAAGGTCGCCTCGGTGACGAAGACGTCGCAGGGTACGACCTCGAAGGGCAGGCAGGTGGGGTCGCGGGCGCGCTTGTAGTCGCCCGAGGCGACGATCCGCAGCCCGTCGGCCTCGATCGCGATCTGCGCCGAGCCCAGCACATGGCCGGCCGGATGGAAGCTGACGCGCGTTCCGTCCACGGTGATCGGTTCGCCCAGCTGCGCCGCCTGCCGGCTACTGGCGAAATCGTCGCCATACCGCACCGCCATGATGCCGAGCGTCTGCGCCGTCGCCAGCACCGCACCATGTCCGGCGCGGGCATGGTCGGAATGCCCGTGGGTGATCAGCGCGCGGGCCACGGGCCGCACCGGATCGATATGAAAATCGCCGGGCGGGCTGTAGAGGCCGGCCGGCGTCATGGTCAGGAGATCGGTGGGCCGCATCCGCCTGAGATAGGCCGGCGCCGGCCACGCGCCAACCCCGGACGGGCGGGCACCAGACGTGCAACGGCCCCGCCGGGGGCTGGCGGGGCCGTCTCGGGTCGGTGCGGGAGGTCACCGCCCGTCGGGCAGCGTCAGTCGCAGACGGTGCGCCGAACCGTGCGCCAGCCGTAGTCCGTCAGGACCCGGCGGCGAACCACGTAGCAATCGCCGCCATAGACCGGCTCGTAATAGTAACGGGGACCGCCGTAGTAGCGAGGCTGCGACGCGAGGGCACCGAGTGCCAGGCCACCGGCGACGCCGGCGGCGACGCCCCAGCCGTAAGTGTGGTGCCAGCCGCCGCCGGCCGCGGCGGGAGTGGCGGTGGCCGACAGCACGGCGCCCATGGCGAGGGCGGCGGCCGCAGCGGTGAGGGACTTGCGGGCGGTGGAAGTGAAGAACGCAGACATGGCACTCTCCTGGTGTCTGGGGGGCGGCGGGAACCATTCCCGTCCGGCCATGAGATGACCTTGCTCCTGTCTGGCTCTGACTGCCGTGCAATCGCGCACAGGCCGCCCGAAACGGAAAAATCTCGCATCGCCGCCGGGATCCGCCCACTCCACCGGCGCCGGCCAGCATCGGCGTGATCGCTTGACCGGGCCGGCCGACAGGCCCAAGCAGGGCGCATGATCCGCCATGCCGACCTGCGCAGTTCCGGCGACTATGCCGCCGACCGCCGCTACGCCTGGGCGGTGGATGCCGCTGCCGGTGGCGACATGGTCGCCGCTGCAGACCTGTTCGCCCAGACGCTGGAGCGGGTCCCTGCCTGGCCGCCCGCGCTGCTCGGCCTCGGCGAGGCGCTGGCCGCCTGTGGTGACGTGGAAGCCGCCGCCGAAGCCTTCTTGTGCGCGCTCGACGCCGATCCGACCGACCGGCTCGGCGCCGGCCTGCGGCTCGCCCGCCTTGGCCGCCGCGATCCCGCCGCCGCCATGACCCCGTCCTGGGTGGCCGCCGTCTTCGACGAGTATGCGCCCCGCTTCGACACCCACCTCGTCGCGGCGCTCGGCTATCGTGGCCCGGCCCTGCTGGTCGCCGCCCTCGACGCGGCCGCAGATCCGACCTGCCGCTTCCCCGTGGCGCTTGACCTCGGCTGCGGCACTGGCCTCGCCGGTGCCGCGCTCCGCGCCAGGATAGGCCACCTCGCTGGCTGCGACCTCTCGGCCGCCATGATCGAGCGCGCCCGGGTCCGCGGCACCCATGACCGGCTGGCCGTCACCGACATGGAGACTTTCCTCGCCGCCGAGCCCGCCGGCTCTGCCGATCTGGTGCTGGCCGCCGACGTGCTGATCTATGTGGCCGATCCGGCCCCGCTGATGACTGCGGTCGCCCGTGTGTTGGCGCCCGGCGGCCTGTTCGCCCTCACGGCCGAGGATGACCCGGGTGCGGCCGGCGATGCGCCGCTGCTGGGACCCACGCTGCGCTGGTCCCATCCCGCGCCGCTGCTGCGCCGGATGGCGGCCGCCGCCGGCCTCGCGGTGCGGTCCTGCGTCGCGGCGTCCTGCCGTCGCGAGGCCGATCGGGACGTTCCGGGGCTGGTCCTCGTGCTCGCCCGTGACGCCTGACCCCGCTAGGGTGCCGGCGTGAGCGCCGATCCCGCCCTGCCGCAGGCCTTTGCCGACTGGTTTGCCGCCCGCGGCTGGGTGCCGCGCGACCACCAGCTTGCGCTCCTCGCGTTGGCCCGGGCCGGCACCTCCGCGCTGCTCGTCGCCCCCACCGGTGCCGGCAAGACGCTGGCCGGTTTCCTGCCGAGCCTGGTCGACCTTGCTGCCGGCAGGCCCCGGGGCAGCGGCCTGCACACGCTCTACATCTCGCCGCTGAAGGCGCTCGCCACCGACGTCGCCCGCAACCTCGATGCGCCGATTGCCGGCATGCAACTGCCGGTCCGCGTCGAGACCCGCACCGGCGACACGCCGGCCCACAAGCGCGCCCGCCAGATGGAGCGCCCGCCCGACATCCTGCTGACGACGCCCGAGCAACTGGCGCTGATGCTCGCCCATCGCGAGGCGATCGCGCTCTTCGGCGGCCTGCGCCGGGTGGTCCTGGACGAGCTGCACGCGCTGGTGACGTCGAAGCGCGGCGACCTGCTGGCGCTTGGCCTCGCCCGCCTGCAGCAGCTGGCGCCGGGACTGGTCGCTGTCGGCCTGTCGGCGACGGTGCGTGAGCCCGACGACCTGCGCCGCTGGCTGGTGCCGCAGGACGGCAGCGGCGCGATGGCGGCGCTGGTCGAGGCCCGCGGCGGCGCCCGGGCCGATATCCGCATCCTGCACAGCGCCCGTTTCCTGCCGCTGGCCGGCCACACGGCGCTGGCCTCGATGCCGGAGATCTATCGGGCGCTCGCCGCCCACCGCACCACGCTGGTGTTCGTCAACACGCGGATGCAGGCCGAGTTCGTGTTCCAGGAGCTCTGGCGCATCAACGAGGAGGGGCTGGCCATCGCCCTGCACCACGGCTCGCTGGATGTCGGCCAGCGCCGCAAGGTCGAGGCCGCCATGGTGGCCGGCAGCCTGCGCGCCGTGGTCTGCACCTCGACGCTCGATCTCGGCATCGACTGGGGCGATGTCGACCTCGTCGTCAATGTCGGTGCCCCCAAGGGCGCGAGCCGCCTGATGCAGCGCATCGGCCGTGCCAACCATCGCCTCGACGAGCCCTCCAAGGCGCTGCTGGTGCCGGCCAACCGCTTCGAGATCCTCGAGTGCCGCGCCGCGCTCGATGCCGTCGCCGAGGCAGCGCAGGACACGCCCGAGCCGCGCACCGGCGGCCTCGACGTGCTTGCCCAGCACGTGCTCGGCATGGCCTGCGCCGGTGGCTTCGACGCCGACGAGCTTTACGCCGAGGTTACCGGCGCCGCCGTCTATGCGGGCCTGACGCGCGAGGATTTCGACGCAGTGCTGGCCTTCGTGGCGACCGGGGGCTACGCGCTCGCCTCCTATGAGCGCTTCGCCAAGATCCGCCGCGGCAGCGACGGCCTGTGGCGGATCGCCAATCCGCGGCTCGGCCAGCAATACCGCATGAATGTCGGCACCATCGTCGAGGAGCCGATGCTCAAGGTCCGCCTCGGCCGGGTCCGCCGCGGTGCCGCCGGGGCCCCGTCGGGCCCGGTGCGCGGGGGACGCGTGCTGGGCGAAGTGGAGGAGTATTTCGCCGAGACGCTGACGCCCGGCGACACCTTCATCTTCGCCGGCGAGGTGCTGCGCTACGAGACCATGGCCGAGAACGAGGTGCTCGTCACCCGCACCCAGCCGGGGACCGACCCGAAGATCCCCGCCTATGCGGGCGGCAAGTTTCCGCTGTCGTCGTTCCTTGCCGTGCGAGTCCGCGCCATGCTGGCCGATCCGGCGAGCTGGCCGCGGCTGGAGGGCGGTGTCGCCGAATGGCTGGGCACCCAGCAGCGCAAGTCCGTCCTGCCGGGCCGCGACGAGCTGCTGGTCGAGACCTTTCCGCGCGGCGGGCGGTTTTTCCTCGTCGCCTACCCGTTCGAGGGGCGCCTCGCCCACCAGACGCTGGGCATGCTGCTGACGCGGCGGCTCGACCGCGCCCGCCTGCGGCCGCTCGGTTTCGTCGCCACCGACTATGGCCTCGCCGTCTGGGGGCTGGCCGACCTCTCGGCTGCGCTGGCGCAGGGCCGGCTCACCCTCTCCGGCCTGTTCGGCGAGGACATGCTCGGCGACGACCTGGAGGAGTGGCTGTCGGAGTCGGCGCTGATGAAGCGCACCTTCCGCCACTGCGCCATCATCGCCGGGCTGATCGAGCGCCGTTACCCGGGCCAGGAGAAGACCGGCCGCCAGGTCACCATGTCGTCGGACCTCGTCTACGACGTGCTGCGCCGGCATGAGCCCGGCCACATCCTGCTCAAGGCGACGCGCGCCGATGCCGCAACCGGCCTGCTCGACCTGAGGCGCCTGGCGGCGATGCTCTCGCGCATCCGCGGCCGAATCGTGCACAAGGCGCTGGAACGAGTCTCGCCGCTCGCCGTCTCGGTGATGCTGGAGATCGGCCGCGAGGCGGTGTACGGCGAGGCGTCCGAGGACGTGCTGGCCGAGGCCGAGGCCGAACTGCTCGGGGAGGCGATGGCGTGAGGCAGGACGCGCTGGCGAACGACGGAGACGGCGGGCAGGCAGGCGACGCGCGCGCCGCCATGGTCGCTGGCTTGCGCGTCGGCGGGTTGGACTGCGTCGCTGACCGGTCCGGCGCGCTGTTCGTCGAACGGCATCGCCTGCTGGCGGTGGCCGACCTGCACCTGGAGAAGGGCTCGTCCTTTGCCGCCCGCGGTGCGCTGCTGCCCCCTTATGATTCGCGACAGACCTTGATGGCCCTGGCCGCCGCGATCGCCCGGTTCGATCCGGCCACGGTGGTGGTGCTGGGCGACACGCTGCACGACCGTGGCGCCTTTGACCGTCTGGGCGGGGACGAGCGCGCGTTGATCGCCGGCCTGCAGACGGGCCGCGACTGGCTCTGGCTCACCGGCAACCACGATCCCGCACTGCCGCAGGCGCTGGGTGGCGCCGTCCATGCCGAGCTCACCCTTGACGGCGTGGCTTTCCGGCATATCCCGACGTCAGGGGAAGCCGGCGCGGAGCTCGCCGGCCATCTCCACCCCGCCGCGCGTGTCTTCGGCCGCGGCCGCACCCTGCGCCGGCGTTGTTTCATCACCAACGGCCATCGCTGCGTGCTGCCGGCCTTCGGCGCCTATGCGGGCGGCCTCAACGTGCTCGACCGGGCGTTCGCACCGTTGTTCCCCGGCCGCGGCTTCACCGCCCATGTGCTGGGGGCTGACCGCGTCTATGCGGTCGACCCGGCGCGGCTGGCCGGCGACTGAGCCCGCTGCCATCCCGGATCGTTCATTGGGGAAGATCGGCCAGCGGCAGCATCGCCAGGGCGAAGATCAGCACGGCGACCACGGCCGTTGTCAGGATCCCGCGCAGCGTCCCGTACCAGCGAGGCACGGCGCCCTGCGCCGCCAGCATCACGTCGGAGACGCCGAGCACGAGGAAGCACCCCACCAGGATGGCGATGTCGTGGGGCCGGGGCATGAACAGCGCTCCCCAGGCGGCAATCGGGGCCAGCACCGAGACGACGAACATCCACGTCGCCTTGTCCGGCCGCGAGAGACCGACGCCCCAGCGCACGCCGCCGAGGAACGACACGATCACGACCCCGTAGGCGACGAGCCCGGCCCGCGCCAGCCCGGAGGGCAACGCCACCCTGTCCTCCAGCCGCAGCAGCGCCGCCAACGCCAGCACGACGAAGGGCAGCACGCCGGCGGCGCCGAGCAGCAGCGCAGTCGGCGGAATGGCGCGGTCGTCGGCGTCGTGCGGTGCCGGATGGGAAGCAGTCATGCGAGGGTCCTCTCAGTCGCGCCTGAAGATCAGGCTGGCGAACCAGCCAAACACCAGCGCCATGGCAGCGGTGAGGCTGCCGTAAAGCCATGCGTGCCGGTGGGCAAGGCTGTAGATGTCCTGCTCGAATCCGACCTTGGCGACCTCGAAGCTCGTTGCCTCGCGCGCCAGCTCGACGCCGCCCGACAGCAGGGAGACCTCGACCTCGTAGGTCCCGACCGGCGCCGTGCCGGGAACAGGAACCGGGGCACGGAAGATCGTCGGGGTCAGGAAGGTGACGGCGCGCGGGTCCTCGACATAGAGCCCGGCCTCGCGCTTCAGGCGGATCAGGGCGGTGGTGAAGCTGTCCTCGGCCATCACCTCGAGCCCCATCGCGCCGATGCCCGGCGGTGCTGCGGCCGGCAGCAGGCCGAGGCGCAGGCGGCGTTGCAGCTGCGGCGTGGCGATCTCGTCCAGTGGCCGCGAAGCCAGCACGGCGAGCGTCGCCGGCACCTCGACGAATTTGCGCTGGCTGAGATTGGCCCAGATCGGCCCCATCGGCACCTTCTCGCGCACCACGACGCTGCCGCGCGGGCCGCGCGCCGTCACCACGACCGCATAGGGATCGGCCCGCGTGACGCTGCGGCGATCGCTGTCGATGGCGCCGAAGATCACGAGTTCGGACCCCGTATAGGTGGAGTTGATCTGCACGCGATGGGTCGAGATCGATACGACGAGGGCCTCGGCCGCGGCAGGTCTGGCGCCCGACAGGGTCAGCAGCGCCGTCATGCAGGCGGCCCCGCGCCATCCCCGCGCCGGCCTCACCGCCGTGTCTCCGTGGCGCCGAGCGAGAACGGCTCCTCCGGCCGCAGCGTCAGCTCGGCGGCAAAGCGCACGCCGACCGCCAGCACGATGAGTGCCAGCAGCAGCCGGAAATGCTCGCCCTTGATGTTCTGCCCGGCCCTGGCGCCGAACTGCGCGCCGAAGACGCCGCCGACCACCAGCAGAAGGGCCAGGATCAGGTCGACCGCCTGGTTGGTGCCGGCATGCAGCACCGTAGCGGCCACCATCGTGAACAGGATCTGGAACAGCGAGGTGCCGACCACTACGGCTGTGGGCACCCGGAACAGGTAGATCAGCGCCGGCACCATCAGGAAGCCGCCGCCGATACCCAGCACCGCGCCGGCAAAGCCGATCGCCGTCGCCAGCGCCAGCAGCGGAATGACGCTGACATAGAGGCGCGAGCGGTGGAAACGCATCCGCAGCGGCAGCCCGGTGTACCAGGGATGTGCGCCTGCCTGGCGCAGACGCGGCGGCCGGCCGCGCCGCGCCGACCACAGCGTGCCGAGGCTTTCCACAAGCATCAGCGTTCCGACGGATCCCAGCAGGGTGACGTAGGACAGCACGATCACCAGCTCGAGCTGGCCGATTCGCCGCATGGCGTTGAAAAACCAGACGCCCAGGATCGTGCCGATGATGCCGCCCAGCAGCAGCACGGCGCCGAGCTTGAAATCGAGCGCGCGGCGCCGCCAGTAGGCGAGCGCCCCGGTCATCGACGAGGCGGCGATCTGCGCCGATTCCGTCGCCACGGCGACCGCCGCCGGAATCCCGATGAAGATCAGCAGCGGCGTCATCAGGAACCCGCCGCCGACACCAAACATGCCGGAGATGAAGCCGACCGCGGCGCCAAGGCCAAGCACCAGGAAGATGCTGACCGGCAGCTCCGCGATGGGCAGGTAGATCTGCACCGGGACGCTCGAGGTTGTCCCGTGTGCGGCGGTGCGCGACGGGAGGGGAGTTTTCC
>JBMOJG010000029.1:0-10432 GCA_049316925.1 Alsobacter sp.
CGGCGCCGTCCATCTCGGCGGCCTCGTAGAGCTGGTCGGGGATCGTCTGCAGGCGGGCGAGCACGGTGATCACGACAAAGGGAAAGTACTTCCACGCGCCGACGAGGATCAGGCTCACCATGGCGTTCGGCATCTGGCCGAGCCAGTCGAGCGGCATGTTGATGAGGCCCGCCGCGAGCAGCACGTGGTTGAGGATGCCGTAGAGGTCGTTGAAGAGCCAGCGCCAGACCAGAACCGCGACGACCGTCGACACGAAATACGGGAACAGGATCAGTCCTCGGGCCAGCGACCTGAACACGAGGTTCTGGTGCAGTAGCAGCGCCAAGGCGATGCCGAAGACGAGTTGGAGGACGAGCGTCCCGATGGTCCACACCAAAGTAACGCGCAGCGCCTGCCAGAACTCGCCGCTGGTGAGCAACTTGTCGTAGTTGTCGAGGCCGACCCATTTTCCTTGCAGGGTTGGTGTATAGATCGAGAATAGGCTTAAATAGATTGCCGAGATGAGCGGGTAGACTATGACAGCACAGAACACGAGCACGGTCGGCGCGATCAGCAGCGTGCCGAGCGCGGCGTACTGCGAGCTCAGCAGCATGCCTCGCGATCCGTCTCGGCTCGCCTGTAACGCCATTCTTTCCCGCCGTCGGCAACAGTCTCTTCGTCAGGCACATGCGGGCATACACCCATGCGCGGCGATGCCGCCGCCGGTGAGGGCGGCGGCCGTGTCGTCTCGCGGGGTCAGGACTTCATGATCTCTTCGATCTTCTTGGCCGTCTCGCCGAGCACCACCTTCGGGTTCTCGTTGTTCAGGCACACCCGCTGCACCATCTCGGCGATGACCAGCGAGTTCACGACCTTGCCGCCCTTGGTATTGGGCTTGTGCTTGGCCGACTCAAAGCCGAGATTGTAGCCGCCGGCCGCAGAGGCCGCCATCAAGTCGACCTCCTTCTGGAACTTCTTGATAATCGGATCGGCCGTGTAGTTCGGGTCGGCCGCGATCGGCTTGAGCACCGGCAGTACGTGGCCCGGCGCCGCGAGAAGCTGCTTGATGTAGCCCTCGGGAGCGAAGAGGTGCGCGGCGAACTTCTTCGTCATCTCCATGTCCTTTGCCGCCTTCGGGATGAAGACGCTCGGGAAGTCGTTGAAGGTCCAGGGCGCGACGTCCTTGGAGATCGTCGGGTAGGCGGCGCAGGTGATGCTGTCGGCAATGCCTGGGTTCTGCCGCGTAACGTTGGCAAGCACGCGGCCGGCATAAATGCCGGTGGCGGTGGCGCCGGACACGAAGGCCGTCAGGCTGTCGCCCCACGAGTAGTTGCTGGCTCCAGCAGGACAGAGTTCACGCATGGACTTGTACCAGTCCAGCGCTGCCAGCGTCTTGTCGGTGTCGATGCCGACCTGCAGGTCGGGTGTGAAGACCTGGCCCCCTGCCTGGTGAATGACGCCGATGAAGATCAGTGACGTCATCGAGTTGCGGCCGTAGGGAAGCGGTGCGCCGAAAATGCCGCCGCCCTGCATCTTGCGGGCCGCATTGCGGAGCTCGTCCCAGGTGCGCGGGATGGCGTCGATCGACGCCTTATGCATCAAGTCCTTGCGCACCCAAAGCATGTTGGCGGCGGTGTTGCCGACGCCGGTTCCGGCGTACTTGCCCTTGTCGATCTCGTAGATGCGGTTGGCACCCTCGTAGAAATTCTGCGGGCCGAGCGCGGCGATGACGTCGTTGAACGGCTCGAGCAGCCCGGCAGCCCAGTAGTCCTGCACTGCGAAGGACGGCAGGTGGGTAACGATGTTCGGAACCTGGCCCGAGGCGAAGGCAGCGGCCAGTTGCTGCGCGTAGGCCTCGTCCGAAGTCGGCTCGAACAGGACCTTGACGCCTGGGTTCGCCTTCTCGAACTGCGCGATCTGGAACAGGTAGGCCTCGCGCTGGGCCGGAGCCGCCTGCGGAGACCACCAGCGCAGCGTCGCCTGCTGCGCGCGCACCGGGGTGGAGTACGACGTCACCGCAAGGGCGCCCGCCGCGCCCACGCCCGCCAGCACGGCGCGCCGCGAAACGCCTGTCTTCAAAGTCGAATCAGATGCCATTGCCAGTCTCCCACTCCCTCGCCCGGCTCGTCGCCGCGGGGTCGTTGCTTGCCCCGCGCATCGGGCTGGCCGGCCCGGGCGTCCCCTACCTCCGATGCGTGGGGAAAGTTGACCAGTTGGGGAATGAACCTTCAAGTGCTATCTCGACCTTCCGTTCGCACTGCGCCCACTCCGTCCCCGCGAAACGGCGACCGGAACGCCCGTGGCCTTCTCTTAATTATTGATTTTCTAGCTTTAGTTGCGGCAAGGGCTAGAAGCCAAGTTGTTCGCAATGCGTTCGTTTGTTCGATAGAGTGGAGACTGGATGCCGAAAGGCCGTGGCCGCCCGGCCAACGCGCGTAAGACGAGTGGCGTACTCGACGGCTGGTCGGATTTCGAGTTAGTGCTGCCATGTCAACACCGAGGAGCCCATGGGCGCCATTCAGACCTCCGCCCGTCGCAAGGCCGCTCCGCTCGTCGAGCTCGACGATGCGGTTGTCGAGTTGGCCGGTCACCCGACGGCAGAGAAGGCCGGGGTCGACCGCGACATCGTACACTCCGTCCTGAAGGCCTTCGACGTCCTGCGGGTGTTCAGCAAGCACAAGTCACAGATGACGCTGTCGGAGGTCGCCGAGTACGCCGGCATGAGCCGCGCCAGCGCGCGGCGCTTCCTGCTCACCTTCATACAGGCCGGCTACATGGAGGTGGACAGCAAGCGGTTCCAGCTCACGCCGAAGCTGCTCGAACTGACGCATTCGGTGATGTCGTCGGCCAGCCTGTGGGAAACCGCGCGGCCGATCATGGCCGAGCTCTCCGAAAAGCTGGGCGAATCGTGCTTCGGCGCAGTCCTCGACGGGACGGACGTGCTTTACGTCGTCCACATCGGCCATTCCACGCGCTTCGTAAATGTCGGAATCCGGGTCGGCTCGCGGCTGCCCGCCTACTGCACGTCGATCGGCCGGGTGCTGCTGTCGGGCCTGACCGACGAGGCGCTTGAGCAGGTGCTGTCGAGCATCAAGCCCGTCGCGCACACGCCGAAGACGGTGACGGCGAAGGGCAGGCTGCGCGACCTGATCCGCGACACGCGGCGCGTCGGCTGGTCGATCGTCGACGAGGAGCTCGAGGTCGGCCTGCGCTCGGTCTCCGCGCCGATCCGCTCACGGTCGGGCGAGATCGTCGCCGCCTTCAACATCTGCGGCCCGAGCGTCCGCGTGACTGCGGAAAACATGCGTAGCCGCTTTGTGCCCGAGCTGCTGGAAGCGACGGAACGGATCAACCGGCTTATCCGCGACTAAGTGGCCGCGAACCTGTCGACACCGAATCGGCTGACGTCGTAGCCCGGATCCTGGCCCGACAGGATCGCTGCGGCCATGCGGCCGACGAGTGGGCCGAGTGTGTAACCGGCGTCGCCCGGCACAGCCGCAAACACCTCTGGCCAGCCTGGCAGCGGCCCGAGGATGCATTGTCCGTCGGCCGTTGTGTTCACTCCCGCCCAGGTGCGGATGACGCGCAGCATACCGAGGCGCGGCACGATGTGCTGGGCAAGGCTCAGATTGCCGATCATGCTGGCGGGATCGACGGTGGGAAATGCGTCCGGGCCGGTGAAGCGCGCCGGCCAGCCGCCGCCGATGACCACCTGCCCCGCCCCGAGCTGTTTCAAGGTGATCATCCGCTCGGCATGCTGGACAAGGTGCCCGATCAGCGGCGTGGTCGCCTCGGTGATGTTCATGTGCAGGGGTTCGGCCTCGGTGGGGATGCGCACGCCGAGCTCGGCGGCAAGCGCTCCCGTGCCGGCCCCCGAGGCGAGCATGACCTTGCCTGCACGCAGAACGCCTGCCGCACGACCTTCCAGCGTGACGAGAAGGCCGGCGCCGTCGCGCGTGAGCGCGCTGACGCGCGTCTCGCCCAGGCGCAGGACGGCCAGCGCGTCGAGCGCCTTGCGAACGGCTTCGTTCGCCTTGAGCGGGCTCAGCTTGCCCTCCTCGAGGCAGAACTCCGCGCCGAGGACGGCCTCCCCCAGATAGGGTGCGATCCGGGACAGCTCCGCCCGGTCGAGCATGTGGACGTCGAGGCCGAGTGCGCGCTCCCGGGCGCACTTGGCTGCCAGAAACGAAAACTGCGCTTCGTCCTCGGCCACCATGAGACCGCCGGACTGCTTGATCTCCCTGTCGGCGCCGAGCTCAGCCGCCAGCTCCCGCCAGCGGGCGGCTCCGGCCACGTAGAGCGGCAGCGAACGCTCGACGTTGGGAGCGAGGTCGGGATGGAGGCGGATGAAACGGCTTTGCATCTGCACGTGCAGGCTGCCGGCGTTGGCGGTGGTTCCGGAATGGCGGCCGTCGTCGACGATGGCGACGGCGTGCCCGTCGCGTGCCAGGTCCAGGGCCGCCGCCATGCCGACGATGCCGCCGCCGATCACCAGGACATCGACCTCGCGCACGGGCGCGATCAACGCTCGCCCCCGCCTACGAGGTCGGCGATGGTGACCGGCTTGACCGGGCCGCGCGGCGCAAAGAACGCGCGCTCGTCGAGCGGTCGGCCGCCTTGCGCGGCCAGATGTTCGGCAAGGGCCGGACCGCAATAGCGGCCCTGGCAGCGGCCCATGCCGCAGCGGGTGCGTCGCTTCACGTCGCCGATGGAGGGATCGCCGTCGGCCGCGCCGGCCAGGAGCTCCGCCTTGCGCACGTCCTCGCAGCGGCAGACGACGGTGTCGGCGGCAGCCAGGGACAGGCCGAGACGCGGCGCGGCGAAGGCGTCCCACAGGGCGGCCTGGAATTGGCGGTGCCGGGCGAGGTCGCGCGCGGCACGGTCCGCCTCCTGCGCGAGTGCGACCGTCACCGCGCCGCCCAGCGCACGACCCAACGCGACGCCGGAGATGGTTCCCTCTGCCTGTGCGGCCGGCGCACCACCGAGGCCGCAGCAGTCGCCGACGGCGAAAACGCCGGAGACGGTCGTCTCGCAGGATGCGTTGCGACGGGTCCGCAGCATGCCCGCCCGCTCGTCCCAGTCGTGCGCACAGCCGAGTGCGCGGAGCAGTTCGTTGGACGGCTGGAAGCCATAGCCCAGCGCAACGATATCGACGTCGTGGCTTTCGCCTGGCCCGCCCGCGGCAGGGCCGATCTCGACGCGAAGGCCGCCGGCCAGGCTCGACTCCACCCTGCGGCAGACGACGCCGAGGCGCAGGCGGCTCTGGCGGCCCAGACGCGCGAGGTAGCCGCCGCCCGTCGCTGCGAGCACGGGATCGGCCAGGGCCATGCGGGTGAGCGGACCGAGGCGATCGCCGGAGGCGAGCGGCGCGGCCTCGGCGACGGCGACGACGCTCGCGCCGGCGTCGATCGTCTCGCAGGCGACCTGAAGGTTGAGAGGGCCGTTCCCTGCGATCAGGATCCGACGGCCCGGCAACGCACGGTAGCTTCGCCAGAGGGTCTGAAGCGCGCCCGTGGTCATCACCCCGGGCAATGTCCAGCCCGGCAGCGGGACGCCGCGCTCGTAGGCGCCCGTCGCGACCACCAGCGCGCGTCCCTGCGCGACGAACGCGCGTCCGGCACGCGTGACGAGGACGGCCCCGGCGTCGAGGGCCGTCACGACCTCGGCTCCATCGAGGACGCGCACGCCCGCGCGCTCCGCTCGCCTCCTCAGCGCGGCTCCTTCCGCCTGCTGCCGGTCCAGCGCTGGCTCGCGCAGAGCTGCGGCGGGCTGCTTGAAGTACTGCCCCCCGGCAGTCGAGCGCTCGTCGAGCAGCAGCACGTCTAGGCCGCAGCCGCGGGCGGCGACGGCCGCAGCGAGACCGCCCGCGCCGCCGCCGATCACGACCACGTCCGCGCGCTCGACGGCCAGGTCCGCGAAGCCGATCGGCGGCGTGCCGCGGGACGCGCCGGGGGGCTCGCCGGGGAATGCCTGGCGGCGGACGTCGATGCCGTTGCGCGCCGGTTCGAGGCAGGCGCGGCGGTTGGGCATGCGGTCGATGGTGACGAGACATTCCTGGCACACGCCCATGCCGCAGAAGATGCCGCGCGCGCCGTCCGCGCGGGTCTCGCGCAGTGCGACTTGGCCTGCGGCGGCCAGCGCGGCCCCGACGGTCTGGCCATTGCGGGCCGCCACGGCATGACCCTCGAAAGTGAAGGTGACGTCGCTCACGTCGTCGCCTCCTGATCGAAAGGCGGAATCGTGTGCCGTGCGGACACGACGCGCATCAGCGCGCGGTCCCTCCACGCAACCCGCGCATCCCACTGTGCAAGCGGTAACGCAGCCCTGCGCTCCCCGGCCACGCGGGCGACGAGGTCTTCGGTCCACGGATCGTCCTGCCCCCGCTCCGCCCCCATCCTCGCGTAGGCGGGACCCATCTTTTGCGCGTGGGCCGCGATGCCGCCGCGGGTGTTGAGGTCGGAGGTTTCGAACGGCCCGATGACGGACCACCGCAGGCCGAGCCCATCACGCACCACAGTGTCGAGATCCTCGACGCCGATGACTCCGTCGCGGACGAGGCAGTAGGCCTCGCGCAGCACTGCGCCCTGAAGGCGGTTGAAGACGAAGCCCTCAACCTCGCGCTGCACCAGCACGGGTTGCATGCCACAGCCGGTCATCAGTCCCCGGACGGCGTCGACGGCGGCCCTGGCCGTAAAGGGTGCGGGGACGATCTCGACGACCGGGATCAGGAAGGGCGGGTTGCCCGGATGGGCGACGAGACAGCGCTCCCGCGCGACGCCTTTCGGCGCGAAGGCCGACGCGACAATGGCGGAGGACGACGAGGCAAGCGTGGCGTCGGCAGGAGCAAGCGACACGAAGGCGGTGAAGAGCTCACGCTTGATCTCGAGCCGTTCCGGCGCGTTCTCCTGCACATGAATGGCGCCCGCCAGGGCGGCTGGCAGATCATCAACGACGGCGATGCGGGAGGCGATGCTGGCCGGCGGCTCGCCGAGAAGACCCGCGTCGCCGAGGTCGCGCAAACGGGCGGCGACTTCCCCGGGAACAGCGGCGCGGCGAACCGCGTCTGGATCCTGCAGGCGAACCTGATAGCTGCCGCGCGCGAACACAATGGCCCAGGCCACGCCGATGCTGCCGGCACCGACGACGGCGACGGGACGGCCGGTCATGCCGCCGGCAGCGCTCACGAGGGAGCCTCCTTCGGGGCATGATCGCGGGCATAGGTCGCGACCTCGGCATGGGTGGCGAACCATACGTCGCCGCGAGCGCGGGCGTGCCGGATGATCTCGTCAAGGATCCAGATCCGCGAGCGATAGCCAATGACGAAGGGATGCATGACGAGCTGGAACACTGAGCGATCCTCGTAGGCTGCATCGAACTCCCGGCGGAAGATCTCCAGCACGCCCTCGGGTGTGGTGTAGGGCCGCGTCGCCGGGTTCCGGTTGAAGAGCAGGTAGACCGCGTCGTCGCGCAGCCACTCGACCGGGATCTCGACCACGCCGGTGGGCGCACCATCGAGCAGGAGCTCGTAGGGCTCCTCGTCGGCCATGAGGGAACTGTCGTAGAGGAGACCCATCTCGCTCACGATGCGCACGGTGTTCAGGCTCGTGTCCCAGTTCGCCGATCGCAAGCCGACCGGATCATGGCCCGACAGTCGCGCCAGCGTGTCGCGCGCGCGCAGCATCAAGCCGCGCTCGGTCTCGTAGTCGAGCAGCGAATTGTTCTCGTGGATCCAGCCGTGCACGCCGATCTCGTGGCCGGCCGCGGCAATGCGGCGGGGCTCGCCGGGATCGATCAGAGCCGATACGGCCGGGACGAAGAAGGTCGCCGGCACCGCGTGCCGCTCAAGCAGCGCGAGAATCCGCGGCACGCCGACGCGGCGGCCGAACTCGCCCCAGGCGAGCCGCCCGATGGCCTGCCCGCCCGAGCCCATCTCGAAGGTCTCGTGGTCGGCGTCGAAGGACAGCGCGACGGCGCAGCGCGCTCCGTCCTTCCAGACGGGCGGGCGAAGCCGGCGGCCGGCGCGCACGCGCCCGACGAGGCCGCGCCAGCGTTCCTCGGGCCAAAAGTGGGGCGGATCGGCAGGGGTGCCGGTGCTCATCCGGCATCCCTCAGCGCCATCATCCGCGCATAGGCCGGACGCGCCGTCGCCGCCGCGTACCAGGCAGTGGTGGCTGGGAAGGCCGCCAGCGCGCCGTCCGCCGCCCGCAGGTAGAAGGCGACGCAGGCGACGTTCAGGTCCGCCACTGTGAACCGCCCGCCGACAAGGTGGCCGCCGCCCCGGATCAGCGCGGTCTCGAGCGCCGCCAACGGCCGCCGCAGTGCGGCCAGCGCCGCGTCCCGACGGGCGGCGTCCCGCTCCGCGGGAGGCAGGTTGAGTGTGTGGACGAGAACCTCATGCGCGTTCGGCTCGAACTCAGCAACGGCCCATATGGACCACTGCGTCATCAACGCCTCCTCGCCAACGTCGCGCGGCCCCAGACCGAGCGGTCCGCCATGGGCACGGGCGAGGTGGAGGTTGATCGCCATCGACTCCGTGACGACGAGGCCGTCTTCATCGATGGCCGGGACGCGGGCCATCGGATTGATGGCGAGGAATGCCGGCGTCCGGGTGTCGCCCGCCGCCGGCGCCAGCTTTTCGTGCCGGTAAGGGATGCCGAGTTCCTCTGCCATCCAGAGGACCCGCGAGGTGCGGGTCCGGGCGATGCCGTAGATGGTCAGCGCCATGGCGCGATCTTCCTGCGCCGCCGCAGGGCGTCGACCATCCTGCCCGGCCTCACGCGCCGCGCGCCTTGCGCCTGGGCTTGGCGGCAACGGCCTCGGCGGCGCGCTTGCGCTTGTATGCGCGCCATGTCGTCGCCCAGTAGGCCGGGTCGTCGAGCCGCTCGCCCTTGATGGGGTGGATGGCGGCGTTGTGCGGGGCATTGCGCACGAGGTCGGGAGTCGTGAGCGCCTCCTCGCAGGCCTTGGCCAAGACGGCGATCCAGTAGTCGATGTCCTCCTTCGACCACAGTTCGCCGGGCTCCGGCGTGAAGGGCTCGGGCACGACCCATGGCTCGTGCGAAAGCCACGGGCTGTCGACGCCGTAGTCGGTCATCCGCGCGCCGACCTCGACGATGCCGATGCCGGTCTTCTCCTTGAGGGGCCCCAGGCCGTAGCGGGTCATTTCCATGCGGTACTGCGTGAGATGCGGGTGGGACTTCTCGACGCCCGGGATCGCGAGGAGCTTCTTCTCCATGTAGTTGTTGGCGAGCACCGCGATGTCGGATGCCTCGGCGATGCCGTCGCCGCCCATCGCTCTGGCCCAGGCGTAGGCGTAGAACACGATCTGCAGGTTGCCGAGATACTCGCGCACCTTGCCGACGCTCATGCGGCGGTCGGAATCGAGGCGATAGCGCCCCTTCTTCGCGTCATGGACGACAACGGGCCGGGGCAGGAACGGCGCCAGTTCCGCGCTGCAGCCATAGGCGCCGACGGCAGGGCCACCGCCGCCCTTCGGCCCGCCGAAAGTCTTGTGCAGCATAAACATGCAGGCGTCGAAGCCGAGCTCGCGCGCACGGATCTTGCTCATCACGCCGTTGAAGTTGGCATGGTCGTAGAAGGCTAGCGCGCCGGCCTGCTTGACGAGGCGCACCCATTCCTTGATCTGCGGATTATAGACGCCCATGTCGTCCGGGTTGTTGACCATGAGAGCCGCGGTACGATTCGACAGCGCGGCCTTCAACGCGTCGATTGAGGGGTAGCCGTTCTCCTCGAGCGGCAGGGTGATGACATTGAACCCCGCCGTGGCGGCGGTGGCCTGGTTGCAAGGGTGCGTCTGGATCGTCGAGATGATCTCGTTGCGCTGCTGCAGCTCGCCCTTTGCGGCGAAATAGCCCCGCGTGATGCAGGTCTGGGTGTATGCCGCGTCCGCGCCACCGGCGGCCTGGAACACGAACTGGTCCATGCCGGAGAGGTCGCGCAGGATCAGATCGAAGCGGTGGACGATCTCCAGCAGGCCCTGGATCGTCTCCTCCGGCTGATAGGGGTGGATGGTCGCCAGCTCCGGGCGCAGTGTGAGCTGCGTGGAGATGCGCGGGTTGTACTTCATCGTGCAGGTGCCGAAGAGGTTTACCCCCATCATGCCGTGCACCATCTGCGACAGATGCAGGTAGTGGCGCAGCACGTCGGGCTCAGTCATTTCGGGCAGGGCAGGCTTCGCCTTGCGGCGCATGGCGGCTGGGACGAGATCGGCGGACGGGCCGACGACCTTCTCGACCGCCTCCTCGGGCGCGGGGAACACCGCACCGCGGCGGCCGGGAACCCCCATTGCCATGACGACGGGCTCGTTCCAGCGAGCCTGGTGAACTTCACGGGGCGTCGGGAGAGTGCTCATGCGGTGACGTCCTTGAGCGCCGCCAACAGGCGGTCGATGTCCTCGACGGAATGGATCTCGGTGACAGCGTAGAGGGCGGAC
>JBMOJG010000030.1:0-10324 GCA_049316925.1 Alsobacter sp.
CACGGGGCTCATGCGGGAGCATCCACGTGTGATCCGTGCTTGGCCGCAACGACACCGGTTTCGGCCGGCGTAAAGCCGGTTTCGGCCGGCGCAAACAGATGCGGGAAGTGGCGGAACAGGCTCTGCAGCGGATTCGGCGCGGCCTGGCCGAGCCCGCAGATCGAGGCGTCCCGCATCACCTGCGACAGCTCCGACAGCAGGCCCACGTCCCAGTGCGGCTGCTGCATCAGCTGGCGCGCCTTGCGGGTGCCGACCCGGCACGGCGTGCACTGGCCGCAGGACTCGTCCTCGAAGAAGTGCATCAGGTTCAGGGCGGCGGCGCGCAGATCGTCTTGGTGGGACAGGACCACCACCGCGGCGGAGCCGATGAAGCAGCCATGCGGTTCGAGCGTGCCGAAATCGAGCGGGATGTCGTCCATCGCAGCCGGCAGGATCCCGCCCGAGGCGCCGCCGGGCAGATAGGCCTGCAGCCTGTGCCCCGACGCCATGCCGCCGCAGAACTCGTCGACCAGCTCGCGCAGCGTGATGCCGGCCGGGGCGAGCTTGACGCCGGGATCGCGCACCCGCCCCGAGACCGAGAACGAGCGCAGCCCGCGGTGGCCGCGCCGGCCATGGCTGGTCCACCACGCCGGGCCGCGCTCGACGATGTCGCGCACCCAGAACAGGGTCTCGACATTGTTGAGCAGCGTCGGCCGGCCGAACAGGCCAACCCGGAACGGCAGCGGCGGCTTGTGGCGCGGCAGCCCGCGGCGACCCTCGAGCGAGTCCAGCAGCGCCGATTCCTCGCCGCAGATATAGGCGCCGGCGCCGCGACGCAGGTGGATGACCGGCCAGCCGGGTGGCAGGTGCGCGATCTCGCGCTGGAGGATGGCGCGCGCGACCTGGTACTCGTCGCGCAGATAAACATAGATCTCGTCCGCCCCCACCACATGGGCGCCGACGAGCATGCCTTGGAGCACCCGGTGCGGGTCGTTCTCCAGATAGACCCGGTCCTTGAAGGTGCCGGGTTCACCCTCGTCGGCATTGACGACCATCAGCCGCGGTCCGGGCTCGGCCCGGACTGCACGCCACTTGCGGGCGGTGGGAAAACCGGCACCGCCGAGGCCGCGCAGGCTTGCATCATCGAGGCTGGCGAGGACCGCGTCAGCGGAGAGCGTGCCGTCGCGCAGGCGATCCAGCAGCGCATAGCCGCCGCCTCCCCGATAGGCGTCAAACGCCACATAGTCCGGCAGCCGGGGAACCGTTTCGCCAGCGGCCGCCGCGGCGGCAACCGAGGACGCCGTTGCCGGGGCGATCGGGTTGTGGCCGAGCGCCACGGCGGGAGCGTGGTCGCACTGTCCGATGCAAGGAGCGCGGACAACGCGCAGTCCGGGCCCGGCAAGGTGCTCCAGCTCTGCAAACAGCGGCCCGGCGCCGGCCAGCGCGCAGGGTAGGCCCTCGCAGGACCGCACAGTCAGCGGCGGCAGCGGCGGCTCGTCCTCCTTCAGAACGTCGAAATGGGCGTAGAAGGTCGCCGTCTCGAACACGTCGGCGAGCGACAGCCGCATCGTCTCGGCCAGCGCGGTGAGCATCGCGGCCGGGATGCAGCCAAAGTGGTCCTGGATCAGGTGCAGGTGCTCAATGAGCAGATCGCGCCGGAGCGGCCGGTCGCCCAGCAGCGTCTGCAGGGCGTCGAGCGACGCAGGGTCGGCCTGCCGACCCTTGGGCGCGGCACGGGGCTCGCCCCGGCCCCGACGGGGCAGCTCTACGTCAGGCCCTGAGCCCTCTGCCGTCATGTCCGGCGCGTTCCTTCCCGTGCGGGACACGGGTCCGACATTGTCACGCCGGCCCGTATCCGTTTGTCGATGCATATCACCAAAAGGCCACGGTGGGTCCAGACCCGACCGCAAAAGGACGGCCCGGCCACCAGGGCAGGAGGGGGTGACGGCGGGTCCGCCCTCCCCGCTCCGGTTGATGGGCGCCGGCAGCATCACCGCAGGCGCTTTGTCGCGGTGATGCGGAACGCCGTCGAGGCGAGGAAGCCACCGGCGGCGATGGTCTGGAGCGCGGCGTCAGCCATCCGCGCGGTGTCGAGGCCGGAGGTATCGAAGCCGAAGGCCGACAGCACCAGGGCGGCGAGGCCGATGATGTTGGACCAGACGGTCCGGGACTGGAGGATGGGCTTGAGGCTGTCCATTCGGGTATCCTTGGTTACGGGCCGGGAGGAAGCAGCCAGCGCGAGGGCCCGGGCCTCGACGGTGGCGACGCGACGGGTCCAGCCTCGGCCGAAGGCGGGCCAGGTCGGCAGGCGCTGGAGAAAAGCGCGCCGGGCCGCACACAGCGCCCGGACATGGGCCGCAGCCTCGCCACGGCGCGTGGCGACAAGCGTGACTGGCCCGATGCGGCCGTCGGTGGCGACGCCAAGGACGCCCTGCAGCATCACGGCGGCCCGGTGCGGTCCGGAGTTGACCGCAAGGTCGAAGACCGCGAGGTCGAGGCCGGCCGGCAGGGCGTCAGCCGCAACCGTGTCCCAGTACGAGCGGCGGTAGATCGCCGCGATCTCGGCACGGTCCAGCGCCTTGAGCTCGGCCACGGTGACCGGACGGCCGCGCTCGGTCGCCAGCGTGGCCAGCGTGATGCCGCGGAACGTGGCACCGCCGGGATCGCGCGGATCATGGGAAAAGCCGCCCTCGGCGGCGAGCACGGTGGCAAGCGCCGTGTCAAAGCTCGTGCGCATGGTCAGATCTCCGCGGCGTAATCGAAGGGGCCGGTGCCCGAGACGGAGGGTGGCGCCGCCATCTCGGCGGCGAGGTCGGCGGCCGGCAGCGCCACGGCGCTGCGGCGGAAGAAGCGGCGGACCAGCAGCAGCTCCAGCGCCGGCGACCGGCGCTCGAACGGGGTCGCGAACGCCCCCTCCTCGAGCTGGACATCGGCGATGTCGAGGCTGGCAGCCGCGCTGCCGGTGATGACGAAGCGCAGCACCGTCGACGATCCGGGCCCGACGTTTCGGCTGGCGAGCGACGGCAGGGCGAGGACAAGCGTCCGCCGTGTCCACGCCAGGGCCGGCTGCAGGTTTGCCTGACCGATCCCCGTCACGACGGCGGCGCCGCCCTCGCCGAAGCGCTGGCCGGCCTCGACAACGACCGACGGGGACGCGGTGCGATACCAGAAGGAGAGCGTCACGGTGCGGCCGGCGAGGCGCGCCACATCCTCGATGCGGGACTGCAGCTCCGGGGAGGCGCTCGCGGTGGTCGCCGTCACCGCAAGAGTGGCGAAGAAGCGTCCCGCCGGGCCGGAGCTGCCGGGGGCCAGAGCCGTCCGCGCCAGCGTGCCGGAGACCGCTGCTGCGGCCTGCACCAGCCAGCGATCGAAGCCGAACACCGCCGGTCCTGCCAGCGCAAACGGGCCGGAACCGCGCTGGGCGATGGCGAAGTCGCCATTGATGACGAGGTTGCGCAGCGCCGGTACTGCGCCTGCACCCCAGTCGGATACTCCACCGGGAAACGCCACCGCGCCCGTCTGGGGATCGGCGACGACGGCGTCGCGCCAGCGCGTGCCGTCGGGCGTCACCCGCAGCCGCCAGCGGTCGTCGCCGGTGAGCCCCGTCTCGGCGCGGGCGGACCAGCCGGTCTGGAACAGCTGCGAGGCGGCACCTGCCGGCGCGGTGCGGTTGAGGACCAGCCGCAGGCTGCCCCCGCCCTCCCCCACATCGCGGGCGCTGAGCAGCACGGCATCGCTGCGCACCGCCAGCCGGTTGGTGGCGTCCGCTACAGTGCCGACGCCGAGCCCGTCGAGATCGGCCAGCCGGTGCAGCGCCGTCTCCAGCGCTCGCCAGGCCGTGCCGTCGTGCAGCAGCAGCACGCCTTCCGACGCCACATGGGCGATCCAGCCGGCGCGCGGCTGCAGAAAGCGCCAGGCGCCGTCATCGAACGCGGCGACCTTTCCGGCCTCGCCGGCGAAGGCCCCCGTCGGCGCGCCACCGACGATGACGCGGTCGCCGTCGGCCGGTGCGGCCGGAGGCGCCGCGACCCCGCGGGCCGAGACGGCCAAATGGACGAGGCTGTCCAGCAGCTGCAACGCCTCGTTGTGGGTGACATGTTTCTGCGCCTGGGCGGCGGCCAGCAAAGGCAGGCCCAGACGGGTGGTGTCGGCCATGACGGCCTCCTGTGAGTGATGGGCGGTCGGGTGGGGCTGGCTGATGCCGCCGGCGACGAACAGGCCGGCGGCAGCCAGCTGCAGCATTCAGTGGCAGCCGAGTCAGAGGCAGCCCTGGTCAGCGGCAGACTTGGTCCGCGGCAGCGTTGGTCCGTGGCAGCGTTGGTCCGTGGCGGCCTTGGTCAGCGAAAGTCTTGCTCAACGGCTGTCTTTTTCAGCGAACCCGGACGACCGTCTCGAGCGGTCGTCCGGCGACAGCGACCGCGTGCTCGACGACGCACAGCGCCAGGCTGGACTGCGGCGCGCCGAAGTCGCGGATTTCGTCAGCGGCCGGATAAAGGACCGACGGCATCGCCGCGTCGAGGGAGCGCCGGGTCGCGCCATCGGCTCCGAGCACCGCGACGGTGTAGCGCTCCGCCTCCTCGCCGAGCGGGATCTCGGCGGGCTCCCAGGCATCGGCGTCGACACGACCGCGCCGGATCCACCGCAGCGTGATCCCGTCCGCACTGCGCAGCGCCGAGGGCCGAACCGGTGCCGGCGGCCGCAGTGCCTCGGGACCGGGCGTGGCGGTGAGCGCGGTCATCGACGGATCGCCATGGTCGCGGTCCGGCGGGCCGATCCGCCACCGCCAGCCACGACCAAGCGCGGCGGCGCCGGTCGCCACCGGCACCAGGGCCTCGTCGACCACCACCACGAGGCTGCCGGCCGGCGTCGTACGGGCAGCGGTCGCTTCGGCACCGCCGAGCCCACGCAGCAGTCGCGTGAGCCGCCAGGTCGACGGGGCGACGAGCTCCGCCCAGGCGAAACCGACCAGTTCCACGACACCATCGGGCCCCGTCACCGCCAGCAGGCGCCGGCCGGACAGGGCAGCGAGATCGCCATCGGCGGCGAGGTCGCCGGTTTCCAGCGCCAACAACAGGGCTGAGGCGCGGTCCCAGCGCCAGACCGGTCCCGGCAGCAGCGGTGCGGCGAGCCGCCCCACCGCGGCGGTGACGGGCGCGTTGGCGAACCGGTCGAAGCTGGCGCCGTCGGCCGAGCGCCACAGCGTTGCACCACGCCAGGGATGGCCGGCGACCGCCAGCGACTGCAGCACGGGTGGATCCGAAACCGCTGACGGCCAGTCGATGACGGCAACGAACGGCGCACCCGGTGTTGGCGGCGCGGCACTGGCGGCGCGCGGCAAAGCGGGTGGGAGGGAGCGGCGGACGGCAGGCTCGAAGGCCCGCGCCTCGATCTCGCGCGCCGCGGCATCGCGGATGCGGGTGATGCGGAACACGGGGCCGGAAACTGCGCCCGGCAGCCGCACGGCATCGCCGATCTCCAGCCCCAGCAAGCCGGGACGCAGCGTCAGGCGGGCGCTCTCGCGGCCCGTCCAGGCCTCATGCAGAAGGCCTTCGGCCAGCCGCGCAGCCACGGCGCGCGGCAGCACGATCGCTGCTTCGACAGCGCTCTCGCGTCGGCTGCCGCCGGCGAGGCGGCGCGAGGCCTCGACGGCGCGGGCATAGTCGGCGTCGCCGTCGGCAAAGCTGACGCGGACCTCGGACGGCAGCTCGTCGGCCTGGGCGCGCAGGCGCTCCACCAGCGTGCCGTCGCGGTCCGGTACGAGGTCGTCGTTGGTGAGGGCGACCGCATCCGCGGCGGTCCGGTCGAGGATGCGCAGCCTGCCGCCGCTCGCGGCCGAATCGAAGCCGAACAGGGCGGCAAGCGGCTCGAGCGCGGCGCGGGCCGACATCGGCCGGTCGAGCACATAGCCGTCGACGAAGCCGTCGAGCGCGCAGTTGGCCGGCGGCACCGCAAAGTCGGCCAGGATGGCGTTGACCAGCCTGTCGAGGGTCGCGCCCTCCAGCCTGCCGTTGAGCCAGTGCCCGGTGTCCCAGGCGGCAGCGTCAGCCCAGGCCGAGGCGTCCGACGGAAAGGCCGGAAACGGCCGCGCGTCCCAGCACCAGACATGGATCAGCGGGTCGACCATCGGCCCGCCATAGAGCGGCGAGACGGGATTGTTGGCGGGCGCCGCGAACCAGTCGAGCGTCGCCGCCACGGCCCTTGCCTGGACGGCATCGTCGCGGCGGCCCGACGAGAATGGCGGCGCCCGGCCTTCCGAGGATTTCGGATCCGGAAAGGCGCTGGGGCCATTGCCGCCGCGGTCGACGGCCGGGCAGCCGGTCTCGACCAGGCGGATTGGCTTGGAGCGCGGCACCCAGGCGGTCGGCCCCGGCAGCTCCCGGCCACCGACGCGCTCGACATGCGGGTTCGACCACCAGCCGATGAGATCCTTGACGCGGTAGGCCCAGGGCTTGCCGAGACCGTCGGTGATCGGCGTGCGGATCTGCGCGGCGCGGGCGGCGTCGTCGGCATAGAACCAGTCGAACCCTTCGCCGCCGGCCTGGCCGGCTGCCAGATAGGCCGGATCGGCGGCGGAACGGGCGCGGGCGGCATCAGCATGCGCATCGCCATCGCGCCAGTCGGTCACGGGCCACCAAGCGTCGAGGCCCACCATGGCGATGGAGGGCGATGCCCAGAGCGGATCGAGCGGAAAACGCAACTCGCCCGGTGCCGGGACATGGGCCCCGTACTCGGTCCAGTCAGCCGCATAGGTCACCGCCGCCTGCGGCCCCAGCACGGCCTTGACCTCGGCAGCGAGGCGGACGAGCTCGGCTGTCGCCGGATAGACGCCCGGGGCCGAGCGCAGCCGGGTGATGCCCACCATCTCGGAGGCGAGGACGAAGGCCTCGACGCCACCGGCCTCGCGTGCCAGCGCCGCATAGTGCAGCGCCATGCGCCGCAGGCCCCAGTCCTGCGGCCCGCCGAACAGCGCCGCCACCTGCGCCGTGCAGGCGGGCGTGCCGTCCGGCGAGCCGGGCCGGCCCGGCGCCGGATCGCAGGTGATGCGGCCGCGCCAGGGGAAAGGCGGCTGCGGCGCGATGCCGGTCGTCGGGTCCGGCAGGCCGTTGCTCTCCGGCACGTCCATCTGCACGAACGGATAGAGCATCACGGCAAGACCGCGGGCGTGCAGGTCGCGGATCGCCGCCACGACGGTCCAGTCGGCTGGCGTGCCGCCGAAGGCAGGCGCGCCGCCGCAGCGCGAGACCGGGTTGGCGCTGGCGCGGTCGAGCCCGGCGACGGACCAGCCGGCACCGTCGTGCAGGCGGTCGGAACCCTCGTGGCGCGGCGCGATGCGGCAGCGGCCGGCGCGCAGATCGTCGCCGAACCAGCTGACGACCAGGCCGACGCTGCGCAGGTTTGGGCACAACGCCTGCAGGGCATCGAGCGAGGCCTGCCAGTCGGTGGCCTGTACCAGCCCGTGCCGGTTCTCGACCGTGCTGCCGCCGAGACCGGCGAGCCGGGTCACGGCTGTGGGCGCATAGGCGAACTCGGCCGCGCCGGGGATGAGGTCGACGGCGCGGATGCGTTCGCCGACACCTCCCACCGGACGCACGACCTCGAAGCTGAACTGCGGGATTCGGTTGCCGTAGGGCGCCAGTGGCAGGCCCTCGAAAACCACATAGGCGAGGCCGCGATAGGCGGGGGCGGCATCGGCGCCCTCCTTGGCGACGATCAGGGGATCGGGCTCCTGGTCCTCGGTGCCGCGATGCACCCGCATCGGCAGCGTCGTCACGTCGAGCTCGCGGCCGTCGGCCCAGACCCGGCGCACGAAGGCGATGGGGCCCTCGCACAGGCCGATGGCAAGGTTTGCCGCATAGCTGTAGGTGGTCGTCACGGTGGCGGGCCGGGCGGACGTGCCCTTGCCGCCGCGCTGCTTGCGCCAGGTGACGTCCTCGCGGATGCGGGTGGCCCAGATCACCTCGCCGCCAAGCCGGGCGCGGCCGTAGAGCCGCGGCACCGGCGCCCCCTCGGTGGAGCCGAGCCCGGCGATGGTCGCCAGCCGCGGTCCCTCGACCCGACGGGTTGGCGTCAGCGCGCCCAGCACCGCGCCGTCAAGCGCGCTGCCAGCCAGCGCGCCCAAGGCCTGGCCGATGGCACCGCCGATCGGCCCTCCGACGATGGTGCCGACGACCTGGCCGGCGACCTGCAGGACGAGCGTGCTCATGGGTCCTCCTCCAGTCCGGGCAGGGCGAAAGCAAAGACGATGCGGCGGTTCCAGGCGCCGAGCGACACCTCGGCGACGGCGGCGCCCGCATGGGCGTGCACCATCCGGCCGGCGCCGGTGGCGATGCCGCAATGCTGCGCCGGCAGGTGATCGCGCCAGCGCATGAGGAGCAGGTCGCCGGGCCGGTGGTCAGCAACTGCGACGGGCGCGCAGTGACGCGCTGCAGCGGCCGCCAGGGTCTCACTGCGGCCTGCCTCGGCCCAGTCCTGCGGATAGGCCGGCACCGGCTCCGGCAGGTCGCCATAGAGTGTCCGCCAGACACCGAGAACCAGGCCCAGGCAGTCGCAGCCAACACCCTGCAGCGCCGTGCCATGGCGGTAGGGCGTGCCGATCCAGCGGCGTGCGCAGGCGACGACGGCGGCGCGATCAATACCGTGGCCGGGCCCGCTCACCGGAACAGGCTCCCGCCGTCGAGGCCTGGGTCGCCCTCCCGCACCGTGCGCAGCAGCAGATCGTTGCCGGGCATGTGGGGGAAGCCGCGGAAGTTGACGATGTTGCCGTAGCGGCCGGCGCAGGTGGCGGCGGTCCGGTCGCAGCCGGCCGTCACGGTGAAGCCGTCGCCATTTCGCAGCGGCAGGGCGCAGGGCTCCCAGAGCTCCAGCGTGCCGCCGCCCCCTACGGCCACATGGCGGGCGATGTCGACGGCGATCCCTTCATTGGCGCCGCCGGCAAAGACCAGCCGGCCACCAGTGAAGTGCCCGTCGGCAAAGCCCGCCAGTGCCGCAGACCCGAGGCGCGTGCGGCCGTCCGTGGCGGCGACGATGCCCTGGGCCCGGTGCGCCGGCCGGGCGAGATCGATGCGGCAACGGGTATCGCCGAGATCGGCATCGCAGCGCGGGCGATAAAGCCGGCCACGGCTGGCATCGAGCGCATGGGCCAGGCCGCGCAGCTCGGCCGTGAAGGCACCGGAGCTGCGGCGGACCTCGCCCACCGTACCGATGTCGAGCAGCACCCGTGCGTCGACGTCCTGCCAGTCCACCAGCCAGACCTCGACGGCCGCTCCGTCCCAGCGGCCGGCGGCGAGGTCCTCCTCGGCGAGGCCGGCGGCGACCAGCGCCCCCGAGACCTCGCCGCCTCCCACCGCGAAGCCGAGCTGGGTTTCGCTGTCGCCGGCCTCGAGGCCAGCCGCCGCCGCATAGACGGTGCCGCCGAAGGCGAGATTGCCGTCGTGGTCGGTGAAGCCGCGGACGAGACCGTCGCGGCGTGCCAGCCGCCAGCAGCGGGCGAGCGTCGTCACGCCGCTGGCGAGACCGGCGGCGAGAGCGTGGGGAAGGGTGCGCATGGAGATCTCCTCGAACCGGAGAAGCAGGGTGCGGGTAGCGGCTAGGGCCGGATCTCGACCAACGGGATGTGGGGGATCTCGCCCGCCGTGAAGGCAGCGAGGTCGGCCTCCAGCGTGTCTGTGTCGAAGCGAACGGGAACATGGAACAGGAACCCGGCCGTCACCGCAGCACCGGGCGGCGGCAGGCTCCCTGGCTGGAAGGTGACGAGCCCGGTTGTGGTGTCGACGCTCCACTCGGCCGCGGGCCGCTCGGTGCCGGCGACGGCGACGCGGACGCTGCCCGCCACGGGCTTGGCGATGGGCCGGCGATAAGCGCCCTCGCCCTCGCCATAGGTCTTGGCCAGGGCGAAGGTGGCGCTGGTGCCGTCACCGGTGCCCAGTGCCTGGTCGCGCGGTCCCGGCGCGGCACCGGGCGCCGCCGAGCTGTCGTCGAGCCGGTCGCGCCAGCGGAAGCCGTGCAGGCGGCCGCGGCGGGCCTCGAAAAAGGCCACGATGGTGGCGAGGTCGTCGAGGCTGCGCACGCCCGACCCGGCATCGTAGACGCGCAGTGCATGCGCCCAGCGGGCGTTGCGCTCCTCCCGGCCGGAGCCTGTGGCGACGATCTCGGTGCGACGCCGCGGTCCGCCGCGCCCGCGCAGCGACAGGTCGGTCGGAAACAGCACGTCATGGAAGGCGGCCATGGCGGCTCCCTGTCGAGATGTTGACCTTGCGCAACGCGGCGGTCGCCAAACTGTTGTGAAGTGCCCCCGGAACGCGAAGGAGCGAGCGATGACCCATGTCCCCCACGGCCTGCACGAGGA
>JBMOJG010000031.1:0-10318 GCA_049316925.1 Alsobacter sp.
GGCAGCGCGGCCGGCCCGCGCCTGTCGCTGCTCGAGGCGGTCGTGTTCGAAAGTGGCCGGCCTATCCTGATCGCGCCCCCCGTTGCCCCGGCGGCGATGGGCGACAGCATCATGATCGCGTGGAACTGCAGTACCGAGACGGCCCGCGCCACCGCGCTGGCGATGCCGCTGCTGGCCCAGGCCAAGCGGGTGCGCGTGCTGACGGCGGAGGGCGGCACGGTTCCGGGACCGAGCGGCGAGGAACTCGTCCGCAGTCTCGGACTCAATGGCATCGTCGCCGACACGGTGACGGTGGCGGGACGCGGGCGCAGCACCGGTGAGGTCATCCTCGACCAGGCCGCGGCCTGGGGGGCCGATCTGCTGATCAAGGGAGCCTACACGCAGAGCCGGCTCCGCCAGATGATCTTCGGCGGCGCCACCAGCCATCTGCTGTCGCACGCCGAGGTGCCGGTGTTCATGGCGCACTGATCGTCACCGCCGTCGCCTCGGCGTCTGCCTCAGGGGCCGGCCCGGCCGGGCGCCAGGCGTTCGGCCCGTGTCGGCGGTCGCCGGGCGGTGCCTCCGCGCACGGCATCGCGGGCGCGGTCGACAAGCGGATCGATGAGGCAACGCAACGCCCAGGCGACCACGAGGCTGGCGATAACCGTGCCGGCGAGACCTACCAGCGAATAGCCGGTCGTAACCGACAGGGCGACGAGCATCACGTTCAGGTGCCACAGATAGAGCGGATAGGTCAGGTCGCCGGCCCAGCGGTCGAAACGCTCCGCCGCTCCTGCCTTTCGGTAAGCCAGGAGGGTCATCAGGCCAATCAGCGCGGCGAGCAGCACAGCCTGTGCGCCCACGGCGCGGGCAAAGCCGAGCCCCTCATGCAGCGGCGGCTGGGCGGCAAAGCTGAGCGCCATGCCGGCGAGCGATGCGATGCAGACCCAGAGGCTTCCCGGCTTTCCGGTCGATACGACGAAGTACAGCGCGCAGCCGAAGGCGAAATGGGGCACATACAGGAACATCGCCGGGGCCCTGTCGGCGAGTGCGAGACCGAACAGCGGCACGACGGCGCAGCCGAGAAGCGACAACGACGCCGCGAAGGACAGCCGGCCCGACACGGCGCGTGACAGGCCAAGCGCGATCATGACAATGATGTAGAAGGTCATCTCGAGACTGATCGCCCACGCCACGGTCATGAAGCTGAATGTCATGAACCGGCGGATGACGGGCAGGAAGCCGAACAGGTTGGCGGCGATATTCTGCGCCGCGAAGGCCGCCTCGCCCGGCCAGACCTCGTCGCGGGACAGGCGCAGCGTGCCGAGCCGGTCGAACAGCGCATAGAGAATCATTGCTGTCGCCACCGACAGGACGAAATGCGGCAGGATGCGCAGCAGCCGGTTGCTCATGAACGCCAGCGGCCGGTTGCGGTAGACGATGTCGGCTCCCTCGCAGATGACAAAACCGGACAGGGCGAAGAACACCGCCACGGCGATCGTCCCGACCTCGAAGGGCAGGGTCGCGGTCGCCAGCGGTTCGGGCGCGACGTTGGCCAGCACGTGCTGCGCCACGACCAGAAGCGCAAGCAGCAGCCGGAACAGTCCAAAAGGGCGATAGGCGGCGAAAGAGTTCATGGCCTTACCGATTGCACATATGACGATTGCAGACTGTACGAGGTAACCGCGCGGGCCAAACGGGGGTTTGATTCAATATTTATCTTTCTTGATATAATATTGATTATGTTTGGCGCATTCTTTCATTCATCTTTAACCATTTTGGCACAACGGAGCGACGCTACGGGACACTGGCCGTCGCCTAGACGACCCGGTCCTCACGACGGCCGTCCGTCTGCCGGGAGCGTCATGGCGCCCTCCTTCGAGCCCGGGTCATCCAGGGAGGGGTCGGTCCAGCCAGGTTCGGCCCCCAGCCATTGGGGTCACTACAGCGCATGGCGGGCCGGGCCCTTGCAGGGGGCGGTCGTTGCGACACGATGGGCAGCGGTGGTGCGCGACAAAGTTGGTGATGAAGCTTCTTGCGATCTCCGGTAAGCATTCGCTGGGAGGGCTTCCACAATGTCGCCGATGGCTGAATGGCTTCAAGGTCATGGGCTGGCGGAGCTTGCCGCTGTTTTCGAGGCCCAGCATGTGGATCTCGACATCCTCGGCGATCTCACGGATGGCGATCTGCGGGAACTCGGGCTGACCCTTGGTCAGCGCCTGCGGCTTGGCAAGGCTCTGGCGGCGCGGGCTGCAGAGGGGCGGCCACAGCGCCGGACCGCCGTTCCGCCACCGCCCACCCTCTTCCGGTCCGCCGTAGAGACGGTGCTGTCTCCTGGACGCGACATGCCGTCCGAGCGGCGCCATCTGACGGTGGTGTTCTGCGACCTGGTCGGGTCGACCCTGCTGTCTGACCGGCTTGAGACCGAAGACTATCTCGAGGTGATCCGCACCTATCGCGCCTTCTGCACCCAGATCATTGCCCACTATGAGGGCTTTGTCGCACGGTTCATCGGTGACGGCATCCTGTGCTATTTCGGGTACCCGATCGCGCATGAGAATGACGCCGAGCGTGCGGTCCGCGCCGGGCTCGAAATCATCAGGGGACTTGGTGCCGTCGCCAATGCGTCGCGCACGAAGCTTGAAGCCCGGATCGGCATCACGACCGGGGTCGTGATCATCGGCGACGAGCATGGCGCTGCCCTGCCCGATCGCAAGGAAATCGTCGGTGCGACGCCCAACCTTGCGGCGCGCATCCATGCGGCTGCGGCTCCAGACGAGGTGCTGATCGCCGAAAGCACCTACCGGCTGGTCCGTGGCCTGTTCGTGTGCGAGGCGCTCGGCAGCCGGATGTTCAAGGGCTTCGCCAATCCGACGGCGTTGTGGAAGGTCAGCAGCGAACGGCGCGTCGTCACCCGTTTCCGGGCGAGCCGCGGCCGGCGGCCCTCCGCCCCGATGGTCAACCGCGAGACCGAACTCGACGCCCTGCGCACGGCCTGGCACCACAGTGTTCTCGGCGAGGGCAAGGCGGTCGTCATCGTCGGCGAGGCCGGCATCGGCAAGTCGCGCGTCGTTGAGCATTTTGCCCAGGGCATCGAGGGCGGCGAGGCCTTCGTGCAGCGCTACAATGCAGGGCCCTTCACCACCCAGAGCCCACTCAGTCCGCTGATCGCCTTCGTCACCCGCGCGGCCCATATCCGCCGCACCGACGACGTGCCGACGCGGGTGCGCCGTCTGGAGGGCATCCTGCGTGGATCGGAGACGGAGCGCCGGGAGGCGCTGGCCCTTCTGGCGGATCTTCTGGCGCTGCCGGTCGACGGCGCTGCGCCGCTCGACCTCGCCCCCAGCCAGATCCGCGAGCGCACCTTCGCGCTGGTGCTCGACCAGTTCGAGCGCCTGGCCGAGGTCGCGCCGCTGCTGCTGATCGTCGAGGACCTGCACTGGCTCGATCCGACCTCCTTCGACCTGCTGGACCGGATCATCCCGCGCCTGCGCGACCGTCGCGTCCTGCTGGTGATGACCTGCCGGGACGGCGAGCAGGAGGAGTGGATTGGCCGCTCCGAGCTCGAGGTGCTTCGCCAGGGACGTCTGAGCCCGGAGCATTCCAAGGCGATCGTGCGCAACGTGCTCGGCGACCGCCATCTCGACCCGGCCTTCCAGGCGCAGATCGTCAGCAAGACGGACGGGATCCCGCTGTTCCTGGAGGAGTTCACCAGCACGGTCGTCGACGCGGTCGAGAGCGCCCGCGGGCTCGATCGGTTCGCCACGCCGGCGATGCCGCGCATCCCCGAATCCCTGCACGAAATCCTGGTGGCGCGGCTCGACCAGGCCGGCGAGGCGAAGGTTCTCGCCCAGACGGGTTCGGTGCTCGGGCGCAGTTTCCAGCGCGTGCTGCTGGACGCCGTGGTTCGCGATACGGTCGGTGATGTCGATACAAGCCTGAACACGCTGGTGCGTGCCGGGCTGTTGCTGGTGGAGGATGTCGACGGTCTGGCGCACTACACCTTCAAGCACGCGCTGGTGCAGGACGCGGCCTATCGCACGCTGCTGCGCGAGCGCCGCCGCCAGCTCCACGCGCTCGTCGCCGAGGCGCTGGAAACCCTCATGCCCGAGGTCGTGGCCGAGCAGCCGGAGCTGATGGCCCGCCATCTGACGGCGGCCGACCTGCCGGAGCGCGCCGTCGGCCACTGGATCCACGCCGCCGAGCGCAGCCTGCATCGCTCGGCCCTGCGCGAGGCGGCGGCGCAGCTGCGCCGCGGGCTGGAGGTGCTGGACGCGCTGCCCGAGACGCCGCGCAATCTCGAGCAGCGCCTGCGCATTCTCACGCTGCTCGGCCCCGCGCTGATCTCGTTGAACGGACCCGGCTCCGCGGAGGTCGAGGGTGTGTACATCAGCGCCTATGAGACCACCCGCAAGTTGCCGGAATCGCGCAGCCATTTCCCGGTGTTCTGGGGCTGGTGGCGGATGTCACGGGACTACAACGACAAGACCAAGCGGTTCGAGGCGCTGCTGCACCGCGCCCAGGTGCGGGCCGACCCCGAGCTGCAGCTGCAGGCGCACCATTGCGGCTGGGGCAGCCATTTCGGTCTCGGCCAGTTCAAGACCTGCTGCGAGCACATCGATCGCGGCCTCGCCATCTACGAGGCGGGCGACTACCGGTCGCATGCGACGCTTTACGGCAACCACGACGCCAAGGTGTGCGGCCATGGTGAGCGGGCGTTGGTCTACTGGCTCCAGGGCCTGCCCGAGCAGGCCGAGGCGGAGGAGCGCAAGGCCATGGCGTGGGCTGCCGATCTGAATCATGACGGCTCGTCCAGCCACGCCATCGACATCGCGGTGATGCACAGCGCCTACCGGCGCGACCTGCCCGACGTGGTCGAGCGCGCCAACACCATGCTGCGCCTTGCCGAGGCCAAGGGCTTTGCCGACCATCAGTCCAAGGGGCACATCTTCCTCGGCTGGACCATGGCCCTGCAGGGTGACCCCACGGCCGGCCTCCGGCTGCTGCGCTCCGGCCTGGCCCGTCAGAAGGACAATGGCACGGTCGAGGATTTCCCGATCTATTTCTCGCTGCTTGCCGATGCGCTGCAGCTGGCCGGACGACCCGGCGAGGCGCTGGAGGAGCTGGAGGCGGTGCTGGCGGTCTGCCGGGCTGCCGGATTGCGGATCTGGATCCCCGAGGTGTTGCGCCGGATCGGCGAGCTGCGCATTCTGGCCGGTGCCGGCCAGCCGCTGGCCGAGGCAGCGCTGCGGGAGGGGCTCGACATGGCGATCGAGCAGGGTGCGCGGGCCCTGTCGGTGCGGGGTGCGATCAGCCTGGCGCGGTTTCGCGCCGGCCTCGGCGACCGCGGCGGCGCGCTCGACCTGCTGGCGCCCTATGCGGGCGGGCCGCCCGAATGGATGCGCAAGGCCGATGTCGGCACGGCGCAGCAGCTGGCTGCGACGCTGCGGGCGGGCGATGATCTGGCGGATGCCGTCGCGCCCGGCATCCTCGCCAGCGGGATCGCCGGATGACGGAGGCCGCGCCGCCGGCGTGGATCCTCGCAGACGGCACCGGTGGCCTTTCCCTGGCCAAACGCCATGTCGCCGGGACTCACCGTCTCGTCACGCCCGAGGAGACGATGGCGCGCTTCATGCCGCTCGGACCCCGGATGGGGATCACCCGGGTGGGGGTGCTGACGGGGCTCGACACGCTGGGGATCCCGGTGTGCTTTGCCGCGCGGCCGAACTCCCGGTCGATCGCCGTCTTCCAGGGCAAGGGGCTGACGCTCGCCGCCGCCAAGGTGTCGGCCTTCATGGAGGCGGCCGAGACCTTCCATGCCGAGGACATCCGGGCGCCGTGTCGCCTGGCGCGGGCGGCGGATCTGGAGGCAGCTGGCCTTTCGGCTGTCTGGACGGACCTGCCTCTGGCGGGAGCTAAAGCGTTCGATCCCGACAGCCCCATCCCGTGGATCGAGGCGCGGCACGCGCTCTCTGGCGCGCCCGTCTGGGTGCCGCTGGAGCTGGTCTCGACGGACTATACCGAGGCGGCTGCCGCCAGGCTTGGGCGGGTGTTCGACGCGAATACCAACGGCCTTGCCTCCGGCAACCACCCGGTAGAGGCCTTCGCCCATGCGCTCTACGAACTCGTCGAGCGTGACGCCGTCGCGCTGTGGCAGCTGCGCGGCGGCCATGCCGAGCCGGCGATCGACCTGGATACGATCACCGATCGCGGCTGCCGATGGCTTGTGGAGCGGCTTACGGCGGCCGGAACCCGCATCCGCCTGTGGGACGTGACATCCGACATCGGCGTTCCCGCCTATGCGTGCCTGCTCGCCGATGCGCAGGACGGGGCGACCGATCCCGAGCTCGGCGCGGGCTGCCATCCCGACCCGGCGGTTGCCATGGTGCGGGCGCTGTCGGAGGCCGCCCAGGCCCGCACCACATGGATTGCCGGCGCGCGGGATGATTTCGCGCCTTCGCTGTACGGTCCGGCCGCGCGACGGTCGCGCCGGGCCGCCAGCCTGCGCTGGCTCGACGCGCCCGCCACCGCACCGGCTGCGGCACGGGCGGGCTGTGCCGGCGCGTCGCTGGCCGATGATCTCGCCGCCGTGCTGTCGGGTCTCGCCGGCGTTGGGCTGCGGGACGCCTATCTGGTCGACCTGACCCGTCCTGACCTCGGCCTGCCCGTGGTCCGCGCCATCGTGCCGGGCCTCGAGGCGCCGGTGACCGGCCCGGTGGCGGACCATCGGCCGGGCCCGCGCGGCGCCCGGATCCTGGCCATCGGTCGGGCCGGCGTGCGGGACGCGGCAGCGAGGCCGCTGCGCGCATGAGCATGGTGCTGTTTCTCGGACCGAGCCTTTCGGCGGAAGAGGCGATCGCCTCGCTGGCAACCGCGGGGGCCGGCGACGGCGTCGTGATCCTGCCGCCTGCCACCCAGGGTGATGTCTACCGTGCCGTCAGGGACCACCGGCCGGCCGTGATCGGACTGGTTGATGGCTATTTCCACCAGGTGCCGGCGGTCTGGCACAAGGAAATCCTCTGGGCGATGGCCTCGGGCGTCACCGTCTGCGGCGCCGCCAGCATGGGCGCGCTGAGGGCGGCCGAACTGCATGCCTTCGGAATGATCGGGATCGGCCGGATCTTCGAGGCCTATGGGACGGGGCGCTTCGCCCCGTTCGACGACCCTTTCGAGAATGACGACGAGGTGGCGGTGCTGCACGGCCCGCCCGAGACCGGCTATCTGCGGTTGAGCGAGGCGCTGGTCGACATCCGGCGCGGCCTTGCCGATGCGGAGGCCGCCGGACTCGTCGATGGCGCGGGCCGCGATGCGCTGCTGGCCGCCGCCGCGGCCCTGCCGTTCGGCGAGCGTTGTCTCGACGCCATGCTGGCCGCCGCCGGTGCGGCGGCCGGCCCTGATGTCCGGCAGGCCCTGCGGGACTGGTGGCACCACCATGCCGTGTCGCAGAAGCGTGAGGACGCGCTGGCGCTGGTCGTGGCAGCGCATGCCGCTTCCGCCCGCACCGGCGTGGCCGGTGGCACGCCTCCCGTCAGTTTCCGCTTCCAGCGCTCCGGGGTGTGGGAGGCCTTTGTCCGGGCGGAGGAGGCAGGTCAGGCCGAGAGCCTGTCCGCCGACGAGGCCCGGGCTGTGGCCGCGCTGCAGCGCGATCCCCTGCGGTGGGCTGACGCATGCCGGATTGCGGCCCGCGCAGCCAAGGGGCCGGCTGATGCCCGGGCCGCCTTCGAGGCCTGGCGGGCGAGCCGGGGGCTGCGGACCGGTCCCGATCTGGCGGACTGGATGGTCGACAATCGGCTCGACGATGCCGGCCTGACCCTGCTTTTCGCACGGGCCGTTCAGCGCAGCGGTGCGGGAGCGACTGCGGCGGCACTGCGCGACATCGTCGACCATCTGCGCCTGACCGATGGTTTTGCAACGCTGCACGAGCGTGCGCTGCACGAGGAAGAAATCCTTGCCGGATTGCCCCATGCTGCGACCCCGCCCTCGGCCGACACCCTAGCGACCATCGCTGCCCGCTACGGGCTGATGGCCACCGGACTGGCGGCAGAACCCGTTGCGGCTGTGGCGAAGCGGCTTTGCTACCCCGATACGGCGTCCTTTGTGGCGGCGCTGTGGGCGCGCTACTGTCTCGACGAGGCGGGCGCAGGGAGCGACCGCATGGCGACGGACGCGGGAGGCCAGCCGTGACGGGGACGCTCTTCCGCCTGTATCCCCAGTCCACCGAGGCCTTTCCCGAGCCCGAGTTGATCGCGGTGTCGCCGCCCCCCGGCACGATCGGGCCCGGCCCGTCGGATGGCCGCATGGTGGTGGTCGACGCGCTCGGCAAGGAGCCCTATGATCCTCCGGAGCATCGCCCGCCGTTCCGCGGGCCGGTCCGGCCGCCGGCCATGCCGGATGCGGATGGCCATTTCCATACCATTTCGGTCGGAACGCCGCAGTTCCTGCAGGCGCATCTCTACGGCAGCGTCCGGCTGACGCTCGACGTATGGGAAAAATATCTGGGCCATCCGGTGCGCTGGCTCGATGCCGACCGTCATCCCCGCCTCGAGCTGGTGCCGCTGGTGGAGTGGGCCAACGCCCACTCCGGTTCGGGCTTCCTGGAGACCGGCGTCAAGGTGAACGACGCCGGCGTGCCGCAACTGTTCTGCCTCAACCTCGACGTGGTGGCGCACGAGACCGGCCATACGGTGCTGTTTGCCGAGCTCGGCGTGCCGTCTCCGGAGCACCTCACCCCGCAGTTCCTCGCCTTCCACGAATCGCTGGCCGATATCAGCGCGCTTCTCACGGCCATGCATTTCGAGGCGGTGATCATGCGGGTGCTCAGCGAGACGAGCGGCAATCTCTATGTGCTGAACGATTTCAACCGCATCGGCGAACTGTCCTCGACGCAGCAGATCCGCGTCGCCGACAACACGCTGACGCTGGCCGACGTGGCCGACCTGCAGCTCAGCCCGATGGGAGAGTGGATCGACCCAACCGGGCAGGGGCGCAACGCCCATGCGCTCGCCCAGCCGCTCACCGGCGCGATCTTCGACTTCCTGGTCGACCTGTTCCAGGAGGCGCTGGTCCGGCGCGGCATGATCGACCCCGACATGGACGCCCGCGGCTGGCAGCGCGAGGAGGTCGAGGCCGCCATGGACCAGCTTGCCGACGGATACGGAGCGCGCTTTGCCCTGTTTGCCGACGATTTCCGCGATTGCCTGGTGGAGGCGCGCGACCTGGTCGGCTCCTGCATCGGCCTGATGCTGGAGCGGGTCGATATCGACGACCTCACCTTCGGACATGTCGCGGGGGTGCTGGTCGAGGCCGTGACGGAGCGCGTGTCCGACCGCGCGGCGACGCAGCTTGCCGCCTATTTCGACTGGCGCGGCATCGTACCGGTGTGGACCGCCGGCGCGGTGGCCCGGCGGCTGCTCGCCGGCCGGCGGCGCTACACCGCCTTCCGTCCGTTTGCGCACCAGGCCGACGACCTGCGCCGGCTTCACCATCTGGCGTGCTGCCGCCCCGGCCGCAGTGCCGATCGTGGCCATGCCCTGGGTATCAACCGCATCATCCGGGCCGATCATCGCCGCCCGGGATCATCCGGCGGATGAGGTTCCTGCCCGCAGCTTCCGGCTGGACCGCGGTGGTGCCGTCAGGATAGGCTCGTTGCAAACGCCGGCTCGTGCTGGAAGGCGTGCCTGTTTTACGCGGCCAGAACTTATTGCCTTGACCCATTGCAACGCCGGGGGATCCACATGACCAGTCTCAATGAAACGCTGCTTGCCGGTTCCGTCGTGCGGCTGTTCGGCCGCGTCATGGATGACCTCACGGTCGTGGCGAAGGGCGGCAAGGGCGGCAAGGATGGCAAGGACCTGGCTCCCGTGCTGGTCCGTGTCTATGGCTTCAGCTTCGAGGGCGGCTATTACAAGCTCGCCGCGCCGAGCATCTTCCTGCTGCACGGCCCCGGGGTCGAGGTTCCCGCGGGCGGTGACCCCGTCGAGGTCGGCATCCTCGGTGTCGAGTTCAAGGTCGAGTCCTTCGCCATCGGGCTGCGGATGTGGGCCTGCGACAAGAGCGACCACGCCGTGCGCCTCGACAGCGTGGAGGGCGCGTTGTCGGACATCCTCCTCGCCCCGGAACTCGGCAGTGCCTCAAACCTGACAGGCCGCGCCGAGATGACCGGGCGCGCGGAGATGACAGGCCGGGCCGAAATGACGGGCCGGGCGGAGATGGTCGGCCGCGCCGAAATGATCGGTCGCGGTCGCCGCTGAGGCGATCATCCAGACAAACGAACGCCGGGCAAGGGCCCGGCGTGGAGACTGGTGGAGCTGAGGGGATTCGAACCCCTGACCTCTGCAGT
>JBMOJG010000032.1:0-10302 GCA_049316925.1 Alsobacter sp.
ATCACGCTCGGCACCGACAATATGAGCGAGGACATGTTCCAGGCGCTCGCGATCGGCTCGATCACCCATCGAACCGGCCGAGGCCGGGAGCGCGAAGGCGGCACGACGCCGAACGCTCAGGATATGCTGGACATGATCACGCTGAAGGCCGCCGCCAGTGTCGGCGCGGAGGTGGAGATCGGCGCCATCAGGCCTGGCATGAAGGCGGACCTGACCATCCTCGATCTGAATACCCCCGCGATGCGGCCCATCGTGCGCCTGCTTTCGAACATCGTTCACTATGGCCACCCCGGCGTCGTTCACTCGGTCATGGTGGACGGCGCCTTCGTGATGCGGGATCGCAAGGTCCTGACGATCGACGAGCAGGCGCTACTGGACGAGGCTCAGGCCGTGACCGAGAGGGTCTGGCAGCGAATGGTCGACGCCAACCCCGACATCAGCCCGCCACCCGGCGAAATTCCCTGGCTTCGGCCGCCATCGCGGCCGGATCCCAAACCCGCATCGGAATGAGACCTTGCCCATGCTGACGGCGGCGCCCAAGACCGGCCACCAGACATTCCTCTATTCCGAACTCGTGACGGACCTCGAGTCGCTGTCAGCGGACATCGCCTTCCTCGGGATCCCCTATGGCGATCCCTACAGCTTCGCCGAAACGGTCAATGACCAGACCAACATGCCCGCGGCGATGCGCCGGGCGACCGACCGGATCCTGCGCTCGATCGAGCGCTATGACTTCGACATCGGTGGCCCGCTCTACGACAACCGCCCGATCCGTGCGGTCGATTGCGGCGACGTGATCGGCGACCCGCGCGACCTCACGGCCCACTCCGTTCGCGCCGAGGCCACCATCCGCAAGATCCTTTCGGCCGGCGCGATGCCGATCGTCCTGGGCGGCGACCACGGGATCCCCATCCCGGTGCTGCGGGCGATGGACGGCGAGGGACCCATCACGCTTATCCAGATCGACCAGCATCTCGACTGGCGCGACGAGGTGAACGGCGTCCGCGAAGGCTATTCGAGCCCAATCCGCCGTGCCTCCGAAATGGCCCATGTCGGCGAGATCTTCCAGATCGGCCTGCGCGCCACGGGCAGCGCGCGGCCGGAGGAGGTCGAGGCCGCACGGGCCTACGGCGCGCATCTCATCACCGCCTATGAACTCCACGACCACGGTGTCGAACCGGTCCTCGACCGCATTCCCGACGGTGGCCGGTACTACGTGACGATCGACCTCGACGGCATGGATCCGTCGATCGCTCCGGCCGTAGCGGGCCCATGCCCCGGCGGGGTCACGTTTCCGCAGGCGCGCAAGCTGCTGCACGGCCTGGTGAAGAAGGGGCGCGTCGTTGGCATGGACGTCGTCGAAATCACCCCCCGCAGCGACGTCAACCAGATCACCTGCATCACGGCCGGGCGGCTGATCGTGAACCTCATCGGCGCCGCCGTGCGCGCCAACTATTTCGCGGCGCACGGCTGACATGATGCCGATCCCGCCCGACCGGGTCCGCAAGGCGATCTTCGACCAGAAGAGCATGGTCGAGCGCCTGTTCTCCAGCCTGGCCAGTGGCAGCCAGGGCAATCCCGGAATCATGCGGGACACCTACGGACCCGGCGAGAACTTTGCCCACGACGTCCTGCGCCAGCATGCGCGGGAGCGGGGACTGCGGATCGATGTGGACGCGGCCGCCAACACCCTTGTCACGTGGGCGGGAACCGATCCGGCGGCACGACGCGTCATCATGGGATCACACCTCGACAGCGTGCCCCACGGCGGCAATTTCGATGGCGCCGCGGGCGTTCTGGCGGGACTATGCGTCCAGTCTGCCCTCGCGACCCTTGGCTTCCGCCCGCACTGCGACGTCGCCGTGATCGGGATCCGCGCCGAGGAGAGCGTGTGGTTCCAGATCTCCTACATCGGCAGCCGGTCGGCGCTGGGAACGCTTCCGGACGGCGCCCTCGAGGCCTGCCGCGTCGACACCGGGCAGGGCCTCGCCGCGCACATGGCCGAATGCGGAGGCGATCCCGACGCGATCCGCCGCCGCGTGCGCAGTCTCGACCCTGGCGGCATCCGCGCATTCATCGAGGTTCATATCGAGCAGGCTCCCGCACTGGTGGAGTCCGGGCTCCCGGTGGCGATCTGCAGCGGCATCCCCGGCAACGTCCGCTATCCCTTTGCTGGCATCACCGGCCGCCACGACCACGTCGGCACGCCGCGACGCTTTCGCCGGGATGCCGCCATGGCCGCCGCGGATCTCGCCATGGCGATGGACCGGATCTGGCAAAACCACGAGGATGCCGGCATCCCCGTCGCCATCACGTTCGGCCGGTTTCATACCGACCCTTCGGCCCACGGTCTCACCATCGTCCCCGGCCGCTTCGACTTCAGCCTGGATATGCGTGCCTACGACCCGGCCGTGCTGGCAGGTCTGGAGACGCAGCTGCTCGCCGAAGTCGCCGAGGTCGAGAGGCGGCGAGGCGTCACGGTCGATCTCGGCAGGCGAGTCGGCGCACAGGTGGGGATGGTCGAGCCGTCCATCGCCGCGGACCTTGCCGGCTACGCCAAGGCCCTCTCCATCCCCACAATGTCGCTCGGCAGCCCCGCGTCCCACGATGCCGCTGCATTCGCCGAGGCCGGTGTGCCCATGGCGATGCTGCTGGTACGCAACGAGCACGGCAGCCACAATCCCAGCGAGTACATGGCGATCGACGATTTCCTGGAGGCCTGCACGCTCATGGCGTGCTGGGTCGCCGATCACGCCGGGGCCCCGCCATGAGCTGCGCTGGCGCTGATCTTGCTGCCCCTACCAACCGCACCCTGGAGTTGTAATCATGCGGTCCGCGCTGGCTTCATTCTCCCTGCCGGGTTGCCCGGAGCGCCCCATCGCCGGTGCCGTCCGGATCGGCGAACGCGTATTCCTCAGCGGAGCCAATGCGCAACGCTCGGGTCGAGGTCTCGCGGACGGCGACGCAGCCGCCCAGACCCATGCGGTCCTCGACGAGCTCGAAGCCGCCCTTGCCGCGGTTGGCGGCTCCCTGGCGAACCTGACGAAGCTCACGACGTGCATCGTCGACCGCGGCTATAGGGCGGCTGTGTATCGGGCCATCGCCGAGCGGGTGCACAATGTCCACCCTGTCAGCACCGGACTGGTCGTGGCGGGGCTCGCGACACCCGAACTGATCGTCCAGATCGACGCGGAAGCCGCCATCCCGTCGGCGCCACCGCGTCTTACCCGCCCCTACACGTTCGAGAGCTGGCATGGGCAGGGATTTCCCTGGCAGGGGTCCATGGTGCTCGCCACCGACGACGAGTTCTTTCTTCGCGGCCAGACCGGCGCGCGGCTCGACCACTCCGGCATCGTCGCCAGAGGCCGGTCGGCGTCGGACGCCGGGGCGCAGGCCGGGCTGGCAATGGGCAACCTCGCCGAACTGCTCGCGGAGGCGGGCGCCTCCCTCGACGAGGTCTGCAAGATCACCGTCTACATCTCGGACCGCGCGTACCGTCCGGCTGTCTACCCGATGATCGGAAGGACGCTCGCCGGTGTCCGGCCGGTGTCCACCGGGATCGTGACGACGGCCTTTGCCCGGGAGGACATCCTGTTCGAGATCGACGTCACCATCATGCGCAAGCGAAACGGCGTGCCGCACGGGCGGGTGCGCCCCTACCATTCGAGCCTCGCGCGCTACGGCACCCAGCAGCAGCCGCTGGACTGCGAGTTCTGCATGGCTGTCGTGGCGGGTGACAGGGTCATCCTGCGCGGCCAGACCGGAATGGACCTGAACGAGACGCTCGTCGGTGCCGGCGACGCGAAGGCCCAGGCCGAACAGGCCATGACGAATGTCGAGACATTGCTGGCCGAGTCCGGATCGAGCCTCGCGGACGTGGTCAAGGCGACGGTCTTCGTGACCGACCGGGCCTACCTGGGGGACGTAACCGACGCCGTGATGCGGCGGCTCGACGGCAACGCGCCCGCGCTCACGACCCTTGTCGTCAAGGGCCTCGCAAGCCCCGAACTGCTGATGGAAGTCGACATCACCGCTGTGAAGGGGAGTGCGGCACGATGACGTTCTCGCTCGCCGGTCGCTGCGCCCGGACCGGTATGCTCGGCGTAGTCGTGACCACGTCATCGATCGCCGTAGGGTCGCGCTGCGCCTACGCGAAGGCTGGCGTCGGCGCAGCACTGACGCAACACAGGACCGATCCGCGGCTCGGTCCCCTCATGATCGAGCTCATGGACCGTGGACACACCGCACGCGAGGCCATGGACGCCGTCGTCGCCGCGACGCCGCACCGGCACTGGCGCCAGCTCGCCTGCATCGACGCGCAGGGCGGAACGGCATCCTACAGCGGGGAGCGGGTGAAGCCCGAGCGGGACGAGGTCCATGGGGTCGACTGCATCGCCTTGGGAAACATCGTGCGCTCGGTCGAGGTGCCGCTCGCCATGGCGCGGGCCTTCGAGGCGGACAGCCATGCTCCCCTGGCGACGCGCCTCGTCGCGGCCCTGAAGGCTGGCGAAGCTGCCGGCGGAGAATTCGTGCCGCTGGTTTCCGCCGCCCTCCTCGTCGTCGACCGCGAGGCCTTCCCGTTCGTCGATCTTCGGGTCGATGAGGACCCTGATCCGATCAGCCGGCTGGCCTATCTGTGGTCGGCCTATCAGCCGATGGCCGAGAGTTACGTGTCCCGCGCCGTCGATCCCGAAAGCTTCGTCCCGCCCGTCTCTCCAACCTAAGAGTAGAACCCATGCGACAGTTCTTCTGCGCCTTTACCTTCACCGTCGGGCTCGCCACGGCGGCCCTGCAGCCAGCAGCCGCACAGGGCACGCTGCGCGTTGCCCTCGGCACGACACTCACCCAGCTCGACCCCGCCCTCACCACCATCGGTGACGAGTACGTCTACGTCCATCTGCTGTTCAACGGCCTCTCGCGGATCGACCCGGACATGACCGTCAAGCCAGACCTGGCTGAAAGCTGGAGCGCGTCCGACGACCTGAAGACGTGGACGTTCAAGCTACGCTCCGGTGTCAAGTTCCACCACGGCCGCACGCTCGATTCCGAGGACGTGGTCTCTTCGATCAAACGCCTGCTCGATCCCGCAACGGGATCCCGGGCCCGCACCAATCTGGGGATGGTCGAAAGTGTCGAGGCGACCGATCCGCTGACAGTCGTTTTCAAGCTCAACATTCCCTACGCGGGCTTCGCCGACATTTTCGCCGATCGCCAGATGCGCATTGTCCCGCGCGACAAGGTCGCCGACCTCTCAAAGACCCCGATCGGCACAGGTCCGTTCATGTTCAAGTCCTGGTCGCCCGGCGACCGGATGGAGCTGACGAAGAACCTCGACTATTTCGAAAAGGGCCTGCCGAAGCTCGATGGGGTCACGCTGCGCATCATCCCGGAGTCGGCAGCCCGCATGACCGCGCTCGACTCCGGCTCCGTCGACATCGTCTGGAGCATGCCGTACGAGGCCGTCGACAAGCTGAAGACCAGCCCCAACGCCCGCATCGACAGCGTCGCCACGCCAACCTGGGATGGCGTCATCCTCAACAACGCACGCGCTCCTTTCAATGACGTCAGGGTCCGCAAGGCCCTGGCGCTGACCATCGACAAGGCCGCGATCGTCGAACTCGCCCTCTTCGGCCAGGGCGACCCCACCTACAGCCCGATCCCTCCCAGCCACCCCTACTTCAACAAGTCCCTCGGCTTCGCGCCGCCCAACGTGGCCGCGGCCAAGAAACTCCTGGCGGAGGCTGGCCTGCCCGACGGCTTCGAGGTGACAATGCAGGTGCCGCAGGAGCGCGAGCAGCGGGTACGCGTCGGCGTAGCCGTGCGTGACATGGCGCGCGCGGCCGGCATCCGCATCAACATCGAGCGCGTGCCCTTCGCCTCCTACACGGCTAATGTCGCCGGCAAGGCGCAAATGTATGTAGATGGCTATTGCGCGCGCCCGACGGTCGATACCGCGATCTACCCCTTCTACCACTCGGCCGGAAGCTGGAACGCCCAGCTGTGGCTCTACAAGGACACCCGTGTCGACGAGGTCCTCGACCAGGCCCGCAAGACCAATGACGAAGCGGCCCGCAAGGTGCTGTTCGACCGTTACCAGGCCCTCGTCGAGGAAACCGTTCCCGGAATCGTCGCCTACTCGGCGGCACACGTGAACGGTGTCAGCAAGAAGGTGGAAGGCTTCAAGTCGACGCCGATGCAGTGGCTCGAGCTGAAGTCCGTCTCCATCAAGCCGTGACCGGAGCCGGGCCCCAATGACCGCCTACATTCTGCGACGCCTCGTCTTCATGGTGCTCGTGCTCGTGGCGGTCTCGGTGCTCGTGTTCGCAATCACGGCCCTGCTGCCGGCCAACGTCGCCTACCTGATCCTTGGCCCCTTCGCCCCGCCCGAGCAGGTCAGGGCGCTGGAACTGAAGCTCGGGCTGACCGACCCGGTTTGGCTGCAATACATGCGGTGGGCGGGAGGCTTCCTGACCGGAAACCTCGGCGAGTCCACTCTGATGAACCGGCCGATCGCACCCATCCTGATGGAAGCCATCGGCCGGTCGCTGATGCTGACCGGCGCCTCCTTCCTGCTGATCGCCGTCCTGGGCATCGGTCTAGGCGTCGTGGCCGCGCTGCGGCATGGCCGACCGCTGGACCACGCGGTCTCGGTGGCAACCTACCTGGGCATCGCCGTGCCCGAGTTCTTCTGGTCCATCGTCGTCATCATCATCTTCGCCTCGTGGCTCGGCTGGCTCCCGGCATCCGGGTACGAGCCGCTGTCGGAGGGCGTCGGCGTGTGGGCGAAGCACCTCATTGCCCCCACGATCACGCTGGTCTTCGGCCACCTCGCCCACGTCTCCCGACTGACGCGATCGAGCATGATCGAGGTGATGCAGAGCCCCTACATCACAGCCGCCAGGGCCAAGGGGCTTCCCGAGCGCGTGGTCGTGATCCATCACGCGCTGCGCAACGCCCTCCTGCCGGCGATCACGGTGCTGGCCATGGATTTCGGACGCCTGATGGGCGGCATCGTCGTGGTCGAGACTGTGTTCGCCTATCCGGGCCTCGGGCGCCTCGTCGTGTTTTCCATCCAGAACCGCGATCTTCCGACGCTCCAGGCGTCGATCCTCGTCGTCGCTGCCATCTACGCCATCGCCAACCTCGCCGCCGACCTGCTCTACGCCCGCCTCAACCCTCGCATCCGGTTCGGCGGCCATGTCGGCTGACGCCGAGCCCGTGACGAGTCCGTCTGCGCCCGAACGCGTGCGGCGGCCCATGCCCCTGCAACTGAAGGTCGGCCTGGCGATCACCGGAACCATCGTCCTTCTGAGCCTCCTCGCACCATGGATCGCACCCCATCCGTGGGACACGATCTCGATGCGGACCCGATTCCTGGCGCCGAATGCGACCTATTGGCTGGGCACCGACGAGTACGGCCGCGACGTCCTGAGCCGCCTGCTGATGGGCGGCCGCCTGTCCCTGATGATGGGGCTGTCCGCAACGCTCGTCAGTCTGGCCGTCGGCGTCCCCGTCGGACTGGCCGCAGGCTACTTCCGCGGCTGGATCGACGAGGTGCTGATGCGCGGCGCCGACGTCCTGATGGCCGTGCCGCCGATCATGCTGGGGCTGCTCGTGCTGGCAGTCACGCCGCCCTCGCTTTGGAAGACGGCCCTGGCCGTGGGCTTTGTCTATATTCCGCCCATCGCCCGGCTGACCCGGAGCGTGACCCTGTCGCTCGCCAATGAGGACTTCATCCAGGCCGCCCGGGCCCGCGCCGAGGGAACCGGCTACATCCTCTTCCGGGAGTTGCTGCCGAACGCCTGGCCGCCGCTGATCGTCGAGGCGAGCCTTCGCGTCACCTACGCCATTCTGCTCGGCTCGGCGCTGAGCTTCCTCGGACTGGGGGCGCAGCCGCCCAGTTCCGACTGGGGTCTGATGATTTCCGAGGCACGATCCTTCCTCGATCGGGCGCCATGGATTGCGCTCGCGCCCGGGGCCGCCATGTGCCTGCTCGTCATCGGTATCAACCTGATCGGCGATGGGGCGCGCGAGCGACTGGACCCCCGCCTGAAGGCGCGGATCGGGAAGGCCCGATGATCTCCTTCGATGACCTCACAGTCCGCTACCGGACGCCAGGCGGGGAAATCGAAGCCCTGAGCGCGCTATCGCTCGCGGTGCCGCGCGGCGGGACCATGGCGTTGGTCGGGGAATCAGGGTCCGGCAAGAGCACCGTGGCGTTGGCCGCCATGGGTCTCCTGCCTCCCGAGGCCCGGATACCGTCCGGACGGATCATGTTCGACGGCCAGGACCTCACGGCGATGGCCCCGTCAGCGCGCGCGGCCCTGCGCGGAACCAGGATGGGCCTCGTTTTCCAGGACCCGTTCTCCGTGCTCAATCCGTCGCTGCGCATCGGAGAACAGGTCGGCGAGGGACTGGTCTACAAACGGGGATTCACGCCGGCCCAGGCCATGGCGCGTGCCATCGAACTGCTGGACGAGGTCGGCATCGTCAATCCGGCTGTCGTGGCGCGCGCCTACCCGCACGAACTCTCCGGCGGCATGCGCCAGCGCGCTCTCATCGCCGGAGCACTGGCGACCGAGCCCGACCTGCTGATCCTCGACGAACCGACCACCGCGCTTGACGTGACCATCGAGGCGCAGATCCTCGACTTGCTTGAAGCCATCAGGACCCGGCGCGGGCTGACGATGGTGTTCATCAGCCACAATCTCGGCGTCGTGCGCCGCATCGCCGACCAGGTCGCGGTCCTCTATGCCGGCGAGATCGTCGAACAGGGACAGACCGCAGCGGTCCTGCGCGCGCCCTTTCACCCCTATGCCAAAGGACTGCTGGCGGCGATCCCCCGCCTCGGTCGCCGGACCGGCCGGCTCGCCTCCATCCCGGGGCGGCTGCCCGACCTCCGCAATCCGCCTTCCTGCTGTCGTTTCTCCAGCCGCTGCCCCTTCGCCGCGGCGGTCTGTGCCAGTACGCAGGACTTGCAAGACACCGGGTCGCGCCAGGTGCGCTGCATCAGGGTGGATGACGTCGCAAATGAGCCCTGGCCTTTGCCGGATCAGCCCGAGACCAGCACTGTCGCAGCCGTCTCCCGCGACGCGGACGATGCTGTGTTGAAGGTCGAAGGCGTTGTCAAAACCTTCGCGATCGGCGGATCACGACTTTCGCTGACGTCGTGGCCGCCGCTGCTGCCGCCCACCCGCATCACTCCGGTCAACGGGATATCGCTGACCGTAGGGGCTGGCGAGGTTCTCGGGCTCGTCGGCGAGTCAGGGTCGGGCAAAACGACCCTGGGGCGGACGATCCTGAGGCTGGTGGAGCCGGACGCCGGCACCATCAGCATTGCCGGCCAGCAGGTGACCGGCGTGCCGCAGCTGTCTCTCGAGCCGATGCGCCGCGCCGCGCAAATTGTCTTCCAGAACCCGGACTCCTCGCTCAACCCCCGCAAGACCGTGCGCGAGCTCATCGGCCGCCCCATCGTGCGCTTCGGACTTGCGGCACCCGGCGACATCGCTGCCCGAGTGGATGCCATGCTGGATCTCGTTCGCCTGCCGACGCACTACGCCGATCGCTACCCGCACCAGATGAGCGGCGGCGAAAAGCAGCGTGTCGGTATTGCCCGGGCCCTGGCGACAGAGCCCCGCTTCATCGTCTGCGACGAGCCAGTGTCGGCGCTCGACGTGTCCGTTCAGGCTGCAATCGTCAACCTGCTGGCCGACCTGCGCGACCGCCTCGGCGTGGCCTATCTGTTCATCTCGCACGACATCTCTGTCGTCGCCCATCTTGCCGACCGGATCGCCGTGATGCGCCATGGAAACATCGTCGAAGTAGGCAAGACCGAGGCGATCATGCGCTCACCGCGATCCGAATACACGGCGCGCCTGCTGGCCGCAGTGCCGCGCCTGGACGACCTCGCGCCAGGAGAAGGCCCGTGACCGCTCCATATCGTTGGCCGCCGGGAAAACGCTCGGCGATGATGATTTCCATCGACGTCGACGCCGACACCCCACTCCTGTGGCGAACCCGCAGCGAGGGCCAATTGCGGTACCTCGCCGAGTGGGAACAGCGCCAGCACGGTCTGCGCGCCGGCATAGCCGCGATCCTCGCCGTCCTAGCCCGACACGATGTGAGCGCAACCTTCTTCGTCCCCGGCCTGGTGGCCGAACGCAATCCGCATCTGTTGCCGCAACTGGCGCAGGCAGGACACGAGATCGGCCTGCACGGCTACGCGCACGAGGCCGTGCGCGACATATCCGATACGGAGTTTACCGAAGCGCTCGACCGATCGGTTGCGCTGATCGAGGCCCA
>JBMOJG010000033.1:0-10256 GCA_049316925.1 Alsobacter sp.
CTGCTCGGTGCCGGCCTTGCTCTCAACCGCTTCGTTGCCATTGTTGATCCCGGTGGCGGTCCACGAGGTGCCGGCGAGCGCGTTGACGCCGATCGCGTAGGACAGCACCGGTACGCCGTTGGAGTCCGACAGGATCAGCGAGGTATCGATGACGAAAGTGGTCACCGTCGGCAGGGCTGCGACGATCGCGTTCTCCTGCTCGGTGGGCTTAGGCGGGCACGCCATCTTGGTCATGGCACCCGGGGTGAGCGTCAGGGACGCGCCATCTAGCAGGCCGGCGACTAGGCGCGCTGGCGGTCATAGCCGTTGACGCACCACTCGACGCCCCACGACCAGCCGATGATGCTGGCGTCCTCGATCACCGAATAGTCGACCTGGTGACGCCTCCCGTCGGCCATCAGCGCCGTGCCGGTGCAAAACAGCCGCGGCACGAAATCGAGCCCCCAGGGGCGGAACCCGATCGGCCGCACACGCTCAAACGCCGCAATCGTCATGGACGACGCCCAGTATTCCGACTCCGTTTCGGCGAAGCGGGTCTGGATGCGCGACAGGACGTTGGGATTGTCACAGCGTGGAATGGCCTGCGGCGAGGCTGAGTAGGGGATCGCCCACCGTTCCGCCGGCATGCGCTCGTTGCCGGAGGCAGGACCGGCAACGGCGAGGACGGCAAATGCCGCGGTCACAGCGGACAAAAGGCGGCTCATGGACAACTCCGAGGCTGATGGAGCCACGATGATCAGGCCGTCCGGCCCGGTCAAGGGCACCGGAGCCACAGTGCGGGGGATTTCTTGACCTTAGGGCCGTCGCGGCGCCGGCTTCATGGCAAACGGACCGTTTTCCGGCGCGATCGGCGCGTCGATGGGATCGTCCATCTCCCCTTCGCCGTCCACCGGCGTGCTTGCCCCCGCATCGGGGAAATCCAGCACCAGCGGCCGGCCCACGGCAGTCGCCGGCCGCGCCGGCAAGACCGGCTGCAACGGCATCTCCGCCGCCGGACGCGGTGACAGGGGCCCGCCGGCCTGCACAAAGGCCTCGAGGCGGGGCGCATATTTGATCACCGGCTTGCACACGTGCCGCCGTCCGGAATGCCGGGCGAGGTCGAGGTGGAAATGGTTGTAGTGCAGCGCGTCGGACCCCGGTCCGAGGACCGTCGTGAACATCCGGCAGGAGGCGACAAACACCTCGCGCAGGAATTCCTGCTCCTGCGCCGTCCCGCGCCAGCCGCGCTCGACACTGACATCGCGGCCATCGGCGAGGCGGAAGCCCATGACATCCACCGCATTGCCGAAGCTGTGCTCGGATTTTGGCCCGCCCTGGCGGTTGTTGACGCCGCGACACGAGTAGGATCCGGCCCGCAGCAGTTGCACGGGTGTTCCAAAAGAGAGTTGTGCGGCGGGCTGGACCACCTCGGTCACCCAGCGGTCGAGCTGCGCGGCCATCGGACAGGCCAGCGTTGCCCGACTGGTCAGCCCGACACTGCCCTCGGCCAGGGCGGTAAGCCGGAAGGGCTGCAGCATGCCGCAGGAGCCGGGCCCGGACATCTCCCGGGCTGGTTCCACATAGGCTGAAACCCTCACGGATTTTCGGGCGAGGCAGGCCTGCTCGGCCTCATCACGCCACGCGGCACGGCGTTCGGAAACGAACATGCCGCAACCGGTCAGCGAAACGAGGACGACGGAGCCGACGAGATACTGGGCTACTCCGCGTCGCATACCCGGACAATGCGACGGATTCCCTTAAGCCATGCTAAACCCTGCAAAACTGCGGATGAGGAGAGCGGCATGGCGGTGCGCATTGTCTTGGCCGGGTCGACCGGATGGGTCGGCCGCGCACTCGTCGCCGCCATCGCGGCGGCGCCCGATCTGGAACTGGTTGGGGCCGTCTCGCGCACGGCGTCCGGTCGCGATGCCGGAGAGGCCGCCGGGCTGGCGCCGGTCGGGGTGACGGTCATGGCGACATTGGCGGAGGCACTGGCGGCACCATCCGACGTGGTCATCGACTACACCAAGCCGCATGTCGTGAAGGTCCATGCACTGGCGGCGCTCGCAGCCGGGAGGCATGTGGTGGTCGGCACCTCGGGCCTTGGCGCAGAAGACTACGCCGAGATCGACGCCGCCGCCCGTGCCGCCAACCGCGGGGTGCTGGCTGCCGGCAATTTCTCCATCACCGCGACCCTGCTGCGCCGTTTTGCCCTGCAGGCCGCCCGCTACGTCGCCGATGTCGAGATCATCGACTACGCGTCGGCCGGCAAGCCCGACACGCCGTCCGGCACCGGACGCGAACTGGCTGAATCATTGGCAACCGTACGCCTGGCCTCCACCGCGAAGCCGGTCGACCAGCTCGGCGGTCTTCCGGCCACGCGCGGAGCGGCCATCGGCGAGCCGCGGCCGGTGCAGGTCCACTCGCTGCGCATGCCGGGCTTCGTGCTGTCCTGCGAGGCGGTGTTCGGCGCTCCGGACGAGCGCCTTGTGATCCGTCACGACGCCGGCAGCGCCGCCACGCCCTATGTCGCCGGGACACTGCTGGCGGCCCGGCGCGTTGGCGACTTCAACGGCCTGAAGCGTGGCCTCGACAGCGTGATGCACGACTGAGCGGCGTTCGTCGTCGCTCAGAACTTGTAGTTGATGCCGCCGCGGAACACGTTGGCGTTGGTGTCGACCTTGATCGGACCCGGCAGCGCCGGGTAATTCGCGTCTCCCATCTGGTAGCGCAGATACTCGCCCCGCACGGTGACGTTGGTCCCCATCATCATCTCTGCGCCGCCGCCGACGGCAAAGCCGGTCTGCCCTGTCGAGTTCTTGCCCAGGCCGTTCTTGATCTCGGTCGTCGAGCCCGCGAGGCCGGCGGTGCCATAGGCGAGGACGTTGCCGAACGAATAGCCGGCCCGGGCACGAACCGTGCCGAGCCATTTCTGGCGGGTCTTGTCCGCATACGAATTGTTGCGAATGCCGCTGGCGGAGACGTCGGCCTCCACGCCAACCACAACCTTGTCGGCCTGCCAGTTGTATCCGGCCTGCGCACCACCGACCATGCCGGACGTGCTGGCCGGGCCAGCCTTGCCGAACCCGCCGCCCACATGCGCGCCGGCATAGAAGCCCTGCCAGTTCGATGTGGCGCCGTTGAAGGACGGTGCGACCGTATAGGGATCACTCCGGGACGGAACGTCGGCGGCCTGCGACCGGCCCGAGGCCGCGAGCGCCAGCAGGAGGGCAACGGGAACGAGACTGCGATAGATGGTCATGGCGAGCTCCGGACCAGGGGCCGCAGAGGCGGCCGGACTTGGTGATACAGATACGCCTGCCGCCGGGATGATTTAACCAAAGCCTTGAAACACGGTAAGGTTTGTCTCAATTGCCAGCCATCGTGGTGACGAAGGCTTAACCAAGCCATCACGCCGTGGCCCTTGCCTGCGAGGCAACGCCATGGCAACGCCTTCGCCGGACCCGCCATGACCCCGACGCCGCTCCCCTCATCCCTGCCGATCTCGATCTTCATCATCACCCGCGACGAGGCGGACCGCATCGGCCGGACACTGCACGCGCTGGCCGGACTGTCGGACGACATCATCGTGGTGGACAGTGGATCGGTGGATGGCACACGCGATATCGCCGCAGCCGCGGGGGTGCGGGTCGTCGAACACGCTTTCGAGGGTTATGGACCGCAGAAGCGCTTCGCCGAGACGCTCTGCCGCCATCCCTGGCTGCTGAACCTCGATGCCGATGAGGTGATGCCGCCCGACCTGGCCGCCGAGATCCGTGCCCTGTTCGGCTCAGGCGAGCCAACGGCAGACGCCTTCCGCATCCGCATCGCCGAGATCTTCCCCGGCGAGGGCGCACCGCACCGCTTCGCCTACGCGCTGAGCCCCGTGCGACTCTATCGGCGCGACAAGGGCACCTATTCGGCCTCGCCGGTGCATGACAGGGTCGACCTCGTCGCGGACGCCCGCATCGGCCGCCTGCGCGGCACCGTGCACCATTATTCGGTCCGCTCCCTTGGAGACCAGATGGCCAAGCTCAACCGCTACACCGACGCGCTGGTCGCCGACCTCGCCGCCCGCGGCGAGACGCTGTCGATCGCCCGCCTCGTGTTCGAGTTCCCGGCCAATTTCATCAAGGCCTATATCGGCCGCCGTCACGCACTGCGTGGCGCCTACGGCTTCATGACGGCCATGAACTTCGCCTTCTACCGCTACCTGCGCGTCGCCAAGCATATCGAGGCGCGCCGGGTTGCGGCAGCGCGCCGGGAGGGGCGGCTGTGAGCCGGCGTGTCGCTCTGGTCACCGGGGGTGCACGGCGCATCGGGGCCGCCATCGTCCGGCGCCTTGCCGCCGATGGGTTTGACGTCGCGATCCACTGCAACGGATCGCGTGACGAGGCTGATGCCCTTGCCGCAACCCTGGCGCCCGCCCGCTGCACTGTGCTGGTTGCCGACCTCGCCGACGCGGACGCGGCGTCCAGGCTCGTTCCCGCCACGGTCGCGGCGCTCGGTCGCATCGACCTGCTGGTGAACAGCGCCTCGATCTTCGGCACCGACACACTGCAGACGTTCGAAGTGGCCGAATGGGATCGCCACTTTGCGGTCAACCTGCGGGCGCCAGCCCTGCTGGCCCGCGACTTCGCCGCAGCGGCCACGCGCGATGGCGCGGCCCACCCCTGCATCGTCAACATTCTCGACCAGCGGGTCTTCAAGCTGACGCCGAAGAGCTTCAGCTACACCCTGACCAAGACGGCCCTGCACGCCGCCACCACCACCATGGCGCAGGCGCTGGCACCCTCCATCCGCGTCAACGCGGTCGCGCCGGGGCCGACACTGGCCAACATCCACGACGGCGTGGCCGGCATGGCCCGCGAGGCCGCCGGCATTCCACTCGTTGAAACGGTCGCCCCGGAGGCCATCGCCGACGCCGTGGCGTGGCTTGTGTCAGCCCGGCACGTCACCGGCCAGACCATCGCCGTCGATGGCGGCCAGTCCATCGGCTGGCGGACGCCGGACGTGTTCTGAGCCGCCACCCGCGGTGGAAAGCTGGCGTCAGGACAGGGCGATCGCGGCGATCAACCGGCCGTAATCCGGTTCGGCGCGGTGCGTCGTCCGCCGGTAGCTGAAGAACCGGTCCGGATCCGAATAGGTGCACAGGCCAAGGTCGACAAACGTTCCGACCCCGGCGGTGGTCAGCCGCATGCCGATGAAGGCCGGCAGGTCGAAATAGGCGTGCCCCTCGCGCGCAGACGGGCCGAAGAAGCGCGCCAGCGCCGGATCCTGCTGCGTGAACCGTGCGACGAATTCCGGACCGACCTCATAGGCGGTGGGACCAATGGCCGGACCGAGCACCGCCGTCACGGCGGACCGGCGGGCGCCGAGGCCCTCCATCGCCGCAAGGGTGGATTCCAGAACCCCCGTGAACGCGCCCTTCCAGCCGGCATGACAGGCCCCGACCACGCCGGCCGCCGCATCGGCGAACAGCACCGGCCCGCAATCCGCCGACGCCACGCCGAGCGCTAGGCCGCGGGTCCGCGTCACCATGCCGTCCACCTGTGGACGCGGTGCCGGCAACGGCGCCTCGACCACCACCACGTCCGGCGAATGCACCTGATGCACCGTGACGAGCCGGTCGACCGCAACACCCATGTGCTGCGCCATCCGGCGCCGGTTTTCCGCGACGGCCGCGGGCGCGTCGGCCGAGCCCTGGCCGCCATTCAGGCTGGCATAGATCCCGTCTGAAACTCCTCCCTGCCGGGTGAAGAACGCATGCGCGATCCCCGGAAGGTCCAGTGCGGGGGCCGCAATGGCAACGGCCGGACCACGATCCGGACCCGTGACGGCTTGGCTCGGCGACAGGTGGGTCATGGTGTCTCCGAAGGCACGGAACCGGATGGCGCCACGGCCGATTCGAATCCCGGCAGCAATCCGAGCGCAGGATCGCCGAAGGAGAGAGCCTTGAACAGCCCGCCCATCTCACCCGGACCATGACCGGCCAGGCGGGCCACGGCGGCATCGACGACCGCCGCACCGGCCTTGGGCGCCAGCACGGCGGCCCGCTCGACCAGTCCCAGGGCACGCAGGAACACGCCCTGCTCGACAGGTCCTGACACAGTCGCACCGGCCGTCCTGGCGGCAGTCGCGATGGCGAAGAAATCCACATGCACCGTCAGGTCGCAGTCTCCCGGACGGTGCAGCGGATCGACAGGGGTATGGCGCGACACGGCCTGCAGCGTGTCGCCGAACCCTGACTGCACGGAGCCGTAGTCGAGCATCAGCGCCGCACCGCCGCTGCGCACCAGGCGGGTCGCCAGCGACGACACCACGCCGGTGGCAATGGCCGCGATCTCCAGAACGGCACCCACCTTCGCAGACACGCGCAACGCAGGGTAGGCGGAGGGCGACAGGCCGAAGGCAAGCCCGCCATCGGCGTCGAGCCCGACCAGCCGCTCGTGCCAGCCGCCCTCGCAGCGCACGAACTGGCGGACGGGCAGTGCATCCAGGAATTCATTGGCAAGCAACAGCAGGGGACCGGGCGGCACGGACTGCAGGCTGGCGTGCCAGGTCGGCTGCAGGCCGCACTCCGCCAGCGTTTCCGCCTGCACGGCCCGCAACACCGGGCTGGTTTCCACCAGATGCAGGTCGATGGCGGCGCGAAACGGCGGCAAGGCACGCGCCGCCCGCAACGCGTCCCGCATCAGCGTGCCACGACCGGGCCCGAGCTCGCACAGAACCACCCGCGGTGGCGCGCCCATGCGCTGCCACACGGCGGCTGCCCACAGGCCGATCAGCTCGCCGAACATCTGGGTAATTTCCGGCGCGGTGGTGAAGTCGCCGGCGACGCCGAACGGGTCGCGGGTGGTGTAGTAGCCGTCGCCGGGATCGGCCAGGGCGAGGGCCATGTAGCGGTCGATGCCGATCGGGCCGTCCTGCGCGATCAGCGCGGCGATCCGCCGGGCGAGTGGCGTCGTCAAGGACGCACCGGCTCCACGGCCGGCCGGCGCAGCGACCGCAGCGTCAGCCATGCGCCAGCGGCCACCAGCGGCAGGGACAGCAGCATCCCCATGGTGGTTCCGGCGATCAGGAAGCCGAGCTGCGGATCGGGCTCGCGGAAGAATTCGCATCCAATCCGTGCCACGCCGTAGCCGATGCCGAACAGCCCGCAGATGAGGCCGGGCCGGCGCAGCGCCCCAAGCCGGATCGCCCAGGCGAGCAGCAGGAACAGCAGCAGCCCTTCGGTCGCCGCCTCATAGAGCTGGCTCGGATGGCGCGGCAACGGTCCGCCATGCGGGAACACGAAGGCCCAGCTGACGTCGGTCGGCCGGCCCCACAGTTCGCCATTGATGAAATTGGCGATGCGACCGAAGAACAGGCCGACAGGCGCGGCGGCGGAGGCGACATCGGCCAGCGACAGGACGGGCAGCCCGCGCTGCCGCGCCAGGATGCTCAGCGCCACGAGGCAACCGGCCAGCCCGCCATGGAACGCCATGCCGCCGCGCCAGACCGCGATGATCTCGCCGGGGTTCTCGAGGAAGAAGGCAGGGTTGTAGAACAGCACATAGCCGAGCCGCCCGCCGATCACGACACCGGCCGCCGCATAGACAAGCAGGTCGTCGAGGTCGATGACGGAAGGCCGCACCCGACCGCCCCACAGCGCCGCATTGGCGGCGATGCGTCGCGCATACAGCCAGCCGAGCACCAGCCCCGCCACATAGGCGAGCGCATACCAGCGAATGGCGAGCGGGCCGACGCTGAACAGCACCGGGTCGATCGCCGGGAATGTCAGCGCCATCGTCGGCGCCGACATCATCGCCATGGGAAGCATGGACATGCTGTCTCCGGAACTGCGATCACGGCGCCTGAATGGTCCGCCCGCCCCTCCCCGTCAAGCACTGCCGCCGGGTCGCGGCCCCGCGGGCGTCATGCTAGAAGACCCGCCTTCGGCCCGGCGCAGGAGCGATCACCATGGCCCAGAACCGACTTCTCGACGATGTCGCCCGCCTGTTCACCGACGCCGCCGGCATGGCCCAGGGCGTACGGCGCGAAATCGAGGCCGTGGTCAAGGCGCAGATGGAGCGCCTGGTCCGCGACATGGACGTGGTCACCCGCGAGGAATTCGAGGCGACGCGCGAAATGGCCGTGCTCGCCCGCGAGGAAAACGAACGTCTCGCCGCCCGGATCCAGGCGCTCGAGGCCCGGCTCGGAGGGACCGCCGAGACCCCGCCGACCGCCTGAAACGGCGCATCAGGCGCTACCAGAGCGGGTGTCCGCAGGACGTCACCTGTGGACGGATCAGGCCCCGCGATTGTGCCTGCAGGGCGAATCCAGGACGGTCCATCTCGCTCGTTGTGCCGCGTGACTCGCCCGCGCTATCGTCGACAGAGAGGTGATTCGCTGCTCCGTCAGAGGCTTCTGCCTCCGGCGGCGGTGAGGCCCCGTTGCCGGTCGATGGCGCACGACCACGGTCGTGCCAGGATGGGCGGCGAGCATCGCGCAACGGGCCGCAAGGCCAGCCGGGGTTATGAATGTCTGCAATTGAAGTCGACGCCGCCGAACGCGCCGAGCACCCGCTTGACGTGGTGGAGCGCCTCGCCGCCGGCAATGACTGGTCCTTCGACCGCGAGGTCGAAAACGAGATCTCCGTGTCGGTGGACGGCAGCTGGTCGGAGTACCAGGTGGCCTTCACCTGGCTCGACGAGATGGAGGCGCTGCACGTCGCCTGCGCGTTCGGCCTCAAGGTGCCGCCACGCCGCCGCGCCGAAGTGCTCGAGCTCGTAACCCTCGTCAACGAGCAACTCTGGGTCGGCCATTTCGACCTGTGGGCCGGCGAGGACGTGGTGATGTTCCGCCATGCCCTGCTGCTGGCCGGCGGCGTTCAGCCCAATGGCCGGCAGTGCGAAAGCCTGCTCGCCGTCGCGATCGATGCCTGCGACCGCTACTATCAGGCCTTCCAGTTCGTGCTCTGGGCGGGCAAGACCCCGCGCGAGGCGCTGGAGACCGCCCTGTTCGAGACCATCGGCGAGGCCTGACCTCGCAGCCCGGCGGCTCGACAGGCTGACACCGCTCGCGGCATAACGGAGCGGCCCGCTCCGGGCTTGCGCGAGGCCGATCATGACCGCACCGCATTCAAACGCCGCCCTGCCGACGTCCCTGATCCTCGCCGGCTGCGGCAAGATGGGCGGCGCCATGCTGGAAGGCTGGGTCCGCATGGGTCTGCGCGGCGACGCCGTGACCGTGCTCGACCCCCATGCCTCGCCGGCACTCGTCGCGTTCTGCGACCAGCACGACATCGGCCTCAATCCGTCGGTCGGCAGCTATGGCGCACCCGAGGTCCTCGTGCTCGGCATCAAGCCGCAGATGCTGGACGAGGCCGCTGCCGACCTCGCACCTCTGGCGGGACCCGAAACGCTTGTCGTGTCGATCCTCGCCGGCAAGACCATTGCCGACCTGCGCGCCCGGCTACCCGAAGCTGGCGCCGTGGTCAGGGCCATGCCCAACCTTCCCGCCTCGGTCCAGCGCGGCATCACCGGCTGTGCCGCATCGGCAGACGCCACCGCTGCCCAGCGCGCCACCACAGATGCGCTGCTCTCCGGCATCGGCCATGTCGAGTGGTTGCCGAGCGAGGACCTGATCGATGCCGTGACGGCAGTGTCGGGCTCAGGTCCCGCCTATGTGTTCTACCTCGCCGAATGCCTCGCCCGCGCCGGCACGGCGCTGGGCCTGCCGCACGACATGGCCGAGCGCCTGGCGCGCGCGACGGTCGAGGGCGCCGGCGAGCTGATGCACCGGTCGGACCTCACCCCCGGCACCCTGCGCGAGAACGTCACCTCGCCGGGCGGCACCACCGCCGCCGCCCTGGCGGTGCTGATGGCCGGCGACGGCCTCGACCCGCTGATGCGCGATGCGGTGGCGGCCGCCCGCCGCCGGGCCGGCGAGCTCAGCGGCTGAGCGTCGCGCCCGCGCGCCCTTCCGGTCGGACCCGACCGACCCTATCTTAAGCGGTGAACCCGCAAGGAGGTCGCCATGGCCAGGGAACCTGCCCGCAAGCCCCGCAATCCGCGCCAATCGGCTGATTCAGCCGCGTCTGCGGCTCAGCCCCCCGCCGGCACGCCGCGTGACCGGATCGTCGACGCCCTGATGACGCTCGCCGCCGCCCGCGACTGGGACGAGATCCGTCTTGGCGACATCGCCGCGGAGGCCGGGCTGACGCTCGCCGAGCTGCGTGAGCACGTGCCCTCCAAGGGCGCGATCCTGGCGGCGTTCAACCGCCGCATCGACCG
>JBMOJG010000034.1:0-10248 GCA_049316925.1 Alsobacter sp.
GGGAATGCCGGCGAGTTTGGTGAGCCGGAACGCTGTGGCACAGCCGAAGCGCTGTTGGCCGGGCCGGCGTTGAGGGCCGGTGGGACTTACAGTCGTCAAGCAAGTGTATCGCCAGGCCGGATCGTCCGGCTCCAGGACCGCACACGGCCCCCAAACGCCACACGCCTGGATTTTCCTCTGCCAACTTAAACGAATTGCAAAAGAGTCGTGGGGTAAGACAGCCGGTGATTGCAATCGGTAGCGTTCACCATGCATGGTTTGTCCGCCTTCATCCGCAACGACAAGGGCACTCTGGCGACAGCCTTTGCGCTGCTGTCCGTCCCGCTGTCGTTGAGCATCGCCTTGATGATCGACTACAGCACCACGATGCGGAGCCGGGACGCGATGCGCAACACCGCCGACACGGCGGCGCTTGCCGGAGCCAATGCGGCCGGGGCGATCCTGAGCCGGGCGATGTTCAACGACGAGGCGACCCGCACTGCGGCCGCCACGGCCGCTGACACGGCTGCCAAGAACGTGTTCGCCTCGAACGGCAGCACAGCGGGCGTGACGCCCCCGGTTCCGACCGTGGCCATGGTCGCGGCGACCAGCCAGATCACCGTGACGGTCGACTACAACTATTCCTCCAAAAGTGCGTTGTCGCACTTTTTTACAAGCACGGGCACACGCATCGCCGGCCAGTCGACAGCGATCTATTCGTTCCCGCCCTATATCGACATTCACGTGCTGCTCGATATCTCGGGTTCGATGGGAATCGGCGCGACCCGCGCGTCACAGATCCAGATGCGCAACGACGGCAGCCTCAGCTGCATTTTCGGCTGTCACAACAATGGCAGCAACGCCTACACGATCGCCAAGGCCAAAGGCTACCAGATGCGCATCGATGTGCTGCGCGAAAGTCTCACGCGCATGGTCGATACGGCCATCAACCAGAGCGCCTTGCAGGCGACCCCGACCGTCCGCATTGGTCTCTACAGCTTCTCGAACGAGTATTCGAAGATTGCCGACGCAAGCTATGACCTGAGCACCATCAAGACCAAGGCTCAGAGCATCACGCTGGCCAATTGGGGCGGCGGCACAGACTTCTACAATGCGATGGCGAAGCTGAACACGGATATCACCCGGGTGGGTGACGGATCGGGCTCAAGCGAGCCGCGCGCCTTCGTCTTCATCATCTCCGACGGCGTCGAGGACGGCGCCCAGGGCACTGGTGGCGGCTGGTATTGGGACCCCGACAATCCGATGCCGAAAACGGCTCACTGGGGCGTCCGGCCCTTGCCGAAATCCTACTGCCAGGCGTTCAAGAGCCGCGGCATCACCGTGTCGGCGCTCTACACCACCTATGTGTCCTTTGATCCGCTGATCTCGGATCCCTGGGATGCGGCGCGCGAAAATTACCTCAACGCCAGTGTGATCCCGAACATTCCCAATGCGTTGCGCGATTGCTCGTCAGGCACCGGCAACTTCTTCCAGGCCGACAGGCCTGAAGACATCGACAACGCCATCCAGCTGATGTTCAGCAACGCCACGGCGCCGCTGCGGCTGGCGCGCTGACACGCCAAAGCCGCGCCCGCCGGCGTCATTGACCGGTGACGCAGGCGTGCCACGATCGCGTTTCTCGATGAGGGAGGAACGCGATGCGCCGACTGAACGTCATCCAGGCCATGATCCTGGCCGCCAGCCTGACGCTGGCCGCCGCGCCGGCCCTTGCCGTCGGCCCCTGGACGTCGCCACTCGAGAACGAGCCCGACTATCGCGAGGCCGAGGCCCTCATCAAGGCCGGGGAATGGACCCGCGCGTTGCCGCCGCTGGACAGGCTGGTGAAGCAGCATCCCAAGGCACCGGAAGTCCTGAACTATCTGGGATTTGTCCACCGCAAGCTGAAGGACTACCCGACCTCCAAGCGGTTCTATGACGCCGCCCTTCAGGTGAAGTCAGACTATCTGCCTGCACTGGAGTACCAGGGCGAATGGTATCTGGAGACCGGCGATCTCGCCGCCGCAAAGGCGAACTTGCAGCGCCTCGAGCAGCTCTGCGGCCAGTGTCACGAATGGAATGACCTCGCCGAGAGCATCCGCAAGGTCGCGCCCGACGCCCTGCCGAAGTGAGGCCGGATCCAGCCGCCGGCGTTCAACGCAGCTGGACAGAAGGGCGCCCGCCGCATGTGCCATCGAAAGGTCTGGCTTGTCAGGGCCTGTTCGCATCTTCAGCCCGGCCGCCTGATGCGGGTCGGAAAGCCTTTCCGCCCGGCGACCCGGCCCGGTCATCTTGTCGACAAGCCGAAATCAGGCCAGATTTGTCCTCGTATCGGCGTCCATATGGGGAATGTCGGTTTAGACGTTCGATCACGTCGTCACGGTCAGTACTGCTGCAGCAGATCGACAAGGACCCATCATGAAGATCAAGTTGGCTGGTTTTTGGGGCCTTCTTGCGCTGTCAGCTTCAATACACTGCGCATCTGCGTTGTCCGTTCCAGGCCCCGAGGCGCAATTGATGCATCGCGCATCCCAAAAATGCGTGGAGGCTAGTGGGCTCAAACAACCGAGCGTCGCCAACACAATCGATTTCCGCGATCAGGTCTTGGTGGTCATTGATGACGGGCTGCCCCAACCGCATGCCGGCAGGTTGCCGGCGCGCTATGCGTGTCTCTTCGACAAACGAACCGAAACAGCGGACATCAATCCGTTCCCGCGCTGATCCGCAGCCCGCGCGGTTCCACAGGTCTCTGCTGTTCGCCGCGAAGGAGCACTGACGTCGGGGCTTGCCGCAGTTTGATCTGAGGATGACGTCAGGGCGTTTCGCAATAATGCCATGTCGCCGGCGAAAGCGGGCGGTCGCAGATATGTCGCACGGCAGATGCGCGTTCAATGGAACGACACAAAAAGGCGCTCGCGTTACCCAGAACGTTACCCGAAGGCGAGGAACGTTTTTTTGCAAACTGGAGGGTTAGCGGTACTAAGTGCTTTAAAGTTTTGGTGCCCAGGGGCGGAATCGAACCACCGACACTGCGATTTTCAGTCGCATGCTCTACCAACTGAGCTACCTGGGCGCTCCTGCGACGACATCAGCCGTCCGGACCGGCGCGGTTTATAGAGGCTCGGCCGGCGCGTGTCCAGCCGCCTTGCCGCTGTCACAGCCCTGTCAGATGAGCACCTGTTCGGAATGGGGGGACCGGTCCCGGACGGCGGCCGCAGTCGCCAGTCGGGGGCGCGGGCGCACGACGATTTCGGCGTCGTCGGCTGGCACCATGCTGACCAGGGCGGCCACGCGTTCGCGCAAGGCCCGCAGCGAGAAAGGCTTTTCAGGCAGGCGCGGATCCCCATCGCCTGCATGGTCCGGATGTTGCGTAGGGTCGGGCGGTCGATCGTTGCAAGGATCGGGGTACGGGCGGCCGACGAATATGTCGGATTGCGGATGAAGGTGACGAAATTGCTGCTGCCTGGCCCTTCGATGTCCCACGACAGGATGATCAGCCGGGGCCGGTAGCGGCGCAACAGGGGAAGGCAATCGGCGCTCGACGCATCATGCACATGGTCCCGCAGCCCGACCTGGTACAGCATGTGCCGGACCAGCTTGCGCATCGACGGACTGTCGTCGATCACGAGCGTGACCCGGTCAGCAGATGCGGAAGGCAATGCGTATGGTTGATACATGCAAAGAACCTATCTGGAAAATTGCATAATTTGTCTTAACGCACGCAATGCGGGTAATTCTCTTTGGGGTGGCCCATGTCGGACGAATGCGTAGGCCTGCAGGCGGGACGATCCCTCGCAGTCATCGCGCTTCGTGGCGCCGAATGGCGGCGCTGGCATGTTGGCGGTGCCGACCGGCTGTGGACGGCCGATCCGGCCTGGTGGACCGATGTCGCTCCGCTGCTGTTCCCGGTTGTCGGCTGGACCCGCGGCGGCGTCATCCGCGTCGCGGGATCGCCCTATCCGCTTGGCCTGCATGGCTTTGCCAGAACGCTCCGGTTTGCGGTGGATGCCCGCGATCAGGCATCCGTTCGGCTGGTCGCACAGGATGACGAGACGACGCGACGGGCCTATCCGTTTGCCTTCGGCCTCGCCGTGACCCTCAGCCTCGACGAGTGGTCCGTGTCCCTGAGTGCCGAGGTAACCAACCGCAGCGCCGGACCCATGCCCTATGGGTTCGGGTTCCATCCGGGGTTCTGCTGGCCCTTCGACGGCAGCCGCCAGCACGATTATGCGGTTCAGTTCGAAGCGGCGGAGGAGCCGACGGTGCCGCGGATTGCTCCTGGCGGTCTGTTCTCGGCACACCGTCGCAAGGTTCCTCTGTCCGGCCACACGCTGCCGCTCTCGGCTGGCCTGTTCGCACGCGAGGCCCTGTGCTTCCTGGATGCCCGAAGCCACGGGCTGCGCTTCCTGCGCCGCGGCGGCAGCGCCATCAGGGTCGCGTTTGAGGGATGCCCCGCGCTGGCGCTGTGGAGCCGTGCCGGGGCCCCGTTCCTGTGTGTCGAGGGCTGGCAGGGCTATGGCGATCCGGAGGATTTCGCCGGCGACCTGGCGGAAAAGCCCGGTCTCGCGCATTTGCCTCCCGGACAGACGGCCCGGCACGCAATGCGGGTGACGTTCGAGCCGAAACCGGTCACCCTTGATGCGCATGATTGATAAGTTCGATATGCAATTTGCAGGGTTCTTCGTCTAATCTAACAGCCAAGGGGTGTGTCGCATGCAATCGCTTGCACGGGTTCCATTGTTCAAGGATTCGGGGATCGACCTTGAGCAGTTCGACAGGCGCTGCTCGTGGCGGCGCTATGACGAGGACGAGATCATCGTCGACTTCGATGATGACTCGACCGACGTCTATTTCATCCTGGCTGGCGAGGTCCGGATCCTGTTCCGCACCCAGTCGGGACGCGAGGTGATCCTGGGTGAGATGCGTGCCGGCCAGTTCTTCGGCGAACTCGCGGCAGTGGACGATGTCAGGCGTTCCGCCAACGTCACGGCGCTGACCCGTGCCGAAATGTGCATCATGCCGTCGACCGTGTTCCGTGAAGCGATCTACGCTGCGCCCGTCGTCACCGGTCGGCTTCTCCGGCTGCTCACGAGCCGTGTGCGAGAGCTCAATGCTCGTATCACCGAGCATTCCGTGTTCGACGTGAAGCACAGGCTCTATGCCGAGCTGCTGCGCATGTCTTCGCCGCGGGCCGGGGGAACCGGCGAGCGCGTCGTCACCCCGCCGCCATTCCACCACGTGCTGGCGGCCCGCATCGGTTGCCGGCGCGAGCAGGTCTCGCGCGAGCTGTCGGCACTAGGCCAGCAGGGAATCGTCGAGAAGGGCCGCGGTGCGCTGGTTATTCGCCAGCCCAAGGTTCTTGAAAGTCGGATCGCCATTGCCCTTCAGGACGAAGGCTGATCGCTGTCAGCGTGGCGCGTAGGCGTCTACGGCCAGCGGCAGCGGTGCCTGAAACGGCAGCGGCGCGCCGGCTGCTGCGCGGCGGATCAGGCTGCCGGCATCCGGCAGCAGCAGCGGGGCGTCGAAAGTTCCCGACAGCTCGAACGGCCAGTCCCGTCCAGGGTCGCCAGGCGGCAGCACCGAGCCGGCAACCGCAAAGTTGCGCTCGCCGAGGCCGATCTGGCCGCCGAATCCGATCCGCATCGATGGCGAGGAGACGCTGCCTTCGGTCAGTTCGACCACCCCCTGGCTGATGCGCCCCTGCAGCGAAGCGAGATCGAAGGGCGTCCGGCCACCACGCAGGTCTGGCAACGCGGGCAGGGGCCTGCGCTCGAGGCGCTTCAGGAACTCGGGGAGGTTGACCCCCTGGATCTCGCCCTGCCGGATCACCAGCCCGGTGCGGCCTTCCAGCGATCGCAGCAGGGCCGCCGGTGTCTCGCCGTGTCCCTCGAAGAGAAGGGATCCGGACGCCGTGCCGGCAAGGTGGCGGCCCATCCCCAGCGTCGCTGAGGCGGACATCGCGTCGACGCGCTCGAAGGCGAGCTGGCCGCGCAGCTCGACCCCGGCACGCCCCGGTGCCGAAAAGCCGATCCGACCCCGCACCGTGCCCTGGTGAAAGGTGCCGTTGCCAAGGGCGACGTCGGTTCTGCCATTGCGGGCGATCACCGTCAGCGCCGCATTGGTGATCGACGCCGGACCAATCAACAGGCGGTCGGCGCTCACCCGCAGATCGAGATCTCCCGCCGGCAGGGCCGCAAGGTCATAGGGCTCACGGCCCCAGCCGCCATCGCTGCCACGCATCGGGATCCAGGGCCTCAGCGCAGCCGTGAGATCGACCCGGTCGCTCGCCAGCGTGCCCGAGACGGCGAGCCGGCCGGCGAGGGGCTGGACGGTGACAACGCCGTCAAACGCGCCCTGGGGAAGCGTGAGACGCAGGCCCGACAGCGACGCTCCCCCGGCGCCGGCTCGTATCGCCGTGCGGACCATGGCGGGACCGGTAAGGCCGACCGGCAGGTCGAGCTGCAGCCAGGCCGCGAGGGCATCCGGATCCTCCGCACGGGCATCCAGGGTGCCGTCAAGGACGGGGGCCGACCCGCCGGCGATGCGGCCTTCAAACTGCGCGGCGCCGAATGGCATCCGGAGCGCAGCCTGCAGGGACGACGGATTCCCCCGCAGCAGGGCAACGGCATCAAGTCGGGACACCTCGACCTCGACAGGATGTCCACGCCAACTCATGGCCAGCGACAGCTCGAGTGCATCCGACAGCGGCGACCGCCGCAGCACCGCAAGCACCGACGATGCCTGATCGATGCCTGATCCGATCTCGCCGTCGCGGACCGTCAGGCGCGTCAGACCCGGGTCGCCTGTACCCTCACGCTCCGGAGCGAGGAGCCAGCCGATGCGTCGCGCGAGGGCTTCGAGGCCTCCCTGAGGGACGGATATCCTCGGAGCTTCGAGGGACAGGTCGGCGAAGGCAAGGCGACCGCGCAGCAGCGGCCAAATGCGCAAGGCGCCCGAGAGGGTCGCGACGTCGAGCAGCAGGGTTCCGGACGGGTCACGGACCGACAGCCCCTCGATTCGCAGCCGTGGCGTCGGCAGCATCGACAATTCCGCCGCGCCGAGTGTCACGATGCCTGCCGGATCGCCGACCCCCGCAACGACACCGGGCCCGAGTGCGTCGGCTGGCAGGCGCCAGGGCGTAACCCCTGCGCCAATCAGCAAGGACACACCCACACCCGCGATGAGGAGACGCAACGTCATGGCAATCCGGTCAAGGCCCTCACCCGGCAACAGAGCCAGAACCAGAGCCAGAGCTGAACTATAGCCAGCGGCTGATGGCGGCGGAACTGCAGCCGCCGAGCGAATGACGGTGTCCCCCGCCGCAATCTCGTGCCTTATGCACAAGGCGGCAGCAAGGCGACGGTGCGGCGGTTCCGGCATGTCGCCAGAACGCCGCCATGCTGGAAGTCTGCCTTGACCGTGAGGAGCCCGCACCCTCAAATGCGCCGGCTGTTTCGCAGGGCGACCTGCGATCCTTGCCTGCAGGTCCGCCAGCGTCCTGCGCCAGTTGCAACGGCGGCACACGCGCCCAGGGAATCGTTTCCATGAAAAAGATCTACGGCAGCGCCAGGGACGCACTCGACGGCGTCCTGTTCGACGGCATGCTGATCGCGGCCGGGGGGTTCGGTCTTTGCGGAATTCCCGAGCTGCTGATCGCGGCGATCCGCGACGCAGGAACCCGCAACCTGACGGTCGCCTCCAACAATGCTGGCGTCGACGATTTTGGGCTCGGCGTGCTCCTGCAGACGCGGCAGGTGAAGAAGATGATCTCGTCCTATGTGGGCGAGAATGCCGAATTCATGCGGCAGTATCTCTCGTGCGAACTCGAGCTGGAGTTCAACCCGCAGGGCACGCTCGCCGAGCGCATGCGTGCCGGGGGCGCGGGTATTCCCGGCTTCTACACCCGGACCGGCGTCGGGACGGTGATCGCCGAGGGCAAGGAGCATAAGGACTTCGACGGCCAGACCTACATTCTCGAGCGTGGTCTCATCGCCGACCTATCGATCGTCAAGGCCTGGAAGGCTGATCCGTCGGGCAACCTCGTGTTCCGCAAGACCGCCCGCAATTTCAACCCGCCGGCCGCCACCTGCGGCAAGATCTGCGTTGCCGAGGTCGAGGAGATCGTGCCGCTCGGCGCGCTGGATCCCGACGCCATTCATCTGCCCGGCATCTATGTGCACCGCCTGATCCAGGGCGAGCACGAGAAGCGGATCGAACAGCGCACCGTGCGCAAGCGCGCCTGAAGGAGTTGAGATATGCCCTGGACCCGCGACCAGATGGCGGCCCGTGCCGCGCGCGAACTGCAGAACGGCTGGTACGTCAATCTCGGCATCGGCATTCCGACGCTCGTCAGCAATTACATCCCGCACGGCATCGAGGTGACCCTGCAGTCGGAAAACGGCATGCTGGGCATGGGCGCATTCCCGTTTGAGGGCGATGAGGATCCCGATCTCATCAACGCTGGCAAGCAGACGATCACCGAGCTGCCGCAGACCGCCTTTTTCGACAGCGCCCAGAGCTTCGCGATGATCCGCGGCGGCAAGATCGCCATGGCGATCCTCGGCGCCATGGAGGTGTCGGAAAACGGCGATCTCGCCAACTGGATGATCCCCGGCAAGCTCGTGAAGGGGATGGGCGGCGCCATGGACCTGGTCGCCGGCGTCGGCCGCGTTGTCGTGGTCATGGACCACACCAACAAGGCCGGTGAGTCGAAGGTGCTGAAGGCCTGCACCCTGCCGTTGACAGGCAAGGGCGTGGTCAACCGCATCATCAGCAATTTGGGTGTGCTCGACGTTGTCGATGGTGGATTGCGCATCGTCGAGACCGCAGACGGCGTGACCGAGGCCGAGCTGCGCGCCGCCACCGAGGCGACGATCGTCAACTGATTGGCCGGGTCGTTTCGATCATCGTCCCGCCGCCCGCACACCGGCGGCGGGATCCACCGCCGCTGCCTCGACGGGTGGCGTTCCCGGCGACAGGCGCATGAGCGCAACGACGGGTACAAGCCCGACCCCGACGATGGCCAGCGCTGCCAGCGCTCCGTCCTCGAACGCCCCGCGCGACGCATGGGCGTAAAGCCCCGTCGCCAGCGTGTCGACATTCAGCGGCCGCAGCAGCAGGGTTGCCGGCAGTTCCTTCATGGCGTCCACGAACACCATGAGGGCTGCCGACAGCAGGGCAGGGCGGACCAGCGGCAGGTGGATCTCCCGGGTCAGCTGGACAGGGCGGCGACCGAGGGTACGCGCCGCGTCGTCGATCCGCATGGAAATCCGCGACAGGCCGGTCTCGACACCGCCTGACGCGATGCCGATGAAGCGCACCATGTAGGCGATCACCACCGCTGCGCCCGAACCCGTCAGCACCAGCCCGGGTGAGACGCCGGTCAGCGCCCGCCATGAATCCGCGACCGCATTGTCGACGGCGGCCAGTGGCGACGGCAGGCCGACTGCCAGGACAGTGCCCGGAACCGCGTAGCCCAGCGCGGTGATGCGCGCCGCGGCGCGCACCAGGCGTGTCCCGCACAGACGTACGGCTACTGCCACCCAGGCACCCAACGCGACGACCAGGACCGTGGCGACGGCCGCAAAGGTCAGTGATGCCACGAGCGCGTTCAGGAAATCGGGATCAACCCCTCGCCGCAGCGTACGCACCGTGGCCTGGTGCAGCAGGTAGCCGGCCGGGATCAGGAAACCGGCCGTCAGCGGCACGGTGCAGGCGAATGTCGCCGCCCAGCCCTTCCAGCCCGCCAGCAGTGCCGGAGCCGCCGGACGTGGGCGCTTGAGCGAACCGGCATAGCCGCGGGCGCCCCGCGCCCGGGCCTCGAGCACCAGCAGCATGACGACGACCAGCAGCATCACGCAGGCGATCTGCGCTGCTCCGGCGAGGCTGCCCCGGTTGATCCAGGTCGTGTAGATCGACACCGTCAGCGTGCGGACGCCCAGATATTCGGTGGCACCGATGTCGTTCAGCGCCTCGAGCAGGGCCAGTGACAGGCCGAGCGCCACGGCTGGGCGCGCCAGCGGCAACGCCACCGTCACGAAGATCCGCGATGGCCTGGCGCCCAGCGTGCGCGCCACGTCGAGGAGGTTGGCACTCTGCACGCTGAACAGGGCCCGGGTGGACAGGTATACGTAGGGGTACAGGACCGCGCCCATCACGAGGATGGCGCCGGGCAGGGACCGGATGTCCGGCCAGCCATACTCGGCCCGCGAGCGGTAGCCGGTGAGTGCGCGAAACGCCGACTGCACTGGCCCGAGCGGGTCCAGCACCTCC
>JBMOJG010000035.1:0-10158 GCA_049316925.1 Alsobacter sp.
GTTGAGATCGTGGAACCGGCGAAAGGCGGGTGCAGAGCGTGTCTTGCCGTTGCCGCATCCCGTGTCGACCAGGATCACATGCCCGTCGCCGCGGACCAGCCAGGACTGCATGCTCGACATCAGGCGGCCGCTCGACGCGTCAAAGAACGAGGCTGACGCCAGCAGTGGATGCGCTGTCAGAATCGCAGCGTCGTAGTCCGGGAACAGGAAGGCCGGATCGAAACCGGGCGTCAGCATCTCCTCGATGCGCGTCACGGTGAATCGGCCGATGGCGGCAGCGATCACGCACGTCCTCCCGTCGTCTCGTTGCATCCAGCAAAGCGAATGCGGACAGTCGTGTCAATCAGCAAACCAGCGTGTCACAGGTTGACACATGCGGCGCACCGATGTTCCCTGCCGCATGACGATGGCGACGGCAGACGAGAAGACCCACGGAGTGGCATCGGTGCGGGCGGTCCAGCGCGCGCTGGCTGTGCTGCGCGCCTTCGAGGGCCGCAAACCCCAGTCATTGGCTGAAATCACCGCGGCGACGGGCCTCGACAAGGGGACGACCCGTCGCCTTCTGCTCACGCTGCTCGCTGAAGGCTTTGTCGCCCATGACCCGGCGGCACAGCGTTACCGGCTCGGCCACGCCGTGCGCACTCTGGCGGACGGCATGGCCGACAGGCTGGATATGCGGGCGGCAGCCGTGCCGGTCCTGTCGGACCTCGCGGCAGAGCTGCACATCACCGCCTTCCTGTCCGTCTTCGAGGACGGCCAGGCCGTTTGCCTGGAAAGGGTCCACGACATGAAGGGCATGGAGGTGCGCTGGTGGACGGTCGGCGGCAGCCTCCCCGTCAATTGCGGCGGTGCCCCGAAGCTGCTCTTGGCGCACCAGGCGCCAGCCGACATCGACCGCGTATTGGCCGCTCCGCTCGCTGCCCTGACCCCGCGCAGCCTTGTCGACACGGCGGCGTTTCGGGCCAGCCTGGATGTGATCAGGGCGCGCGGCTGGGAGCTGGCCATTGACGATGTCGTCGTCGGGCTGACCGCGCTGGCGGTGCCGATCCTCGCGCCGGCCGGACACCTGGTGTGTGCCGTCAGCATTGCCGGATTGACACCGCAAATGGTCGAGCACGGCGGCCCGGTCCACCTCGGACGGCTGCAGGACGCCGCTCAGCTCATTACCAGCCGCATCGCCGCGGCGTGCTGATTGCAAGGCACTCCGAACGCATTGAGGCGAACAAATCCTTACCGGTGGATCGGCAAGCCCCTGCCGCCGGGCATTCGCGCAATACACCGTTGAGGATAACGGCCAAAGCGGCGCCGTGGGGTTAGGCCCTTCAGGGTTCGTCAATCGGTCGCCCGCAGGATGAACTCGCCGAAAAAGAGTGTCGAAGTGTCTGCACAGCTTAAACGGGCTCCAACCAACCTCGACGAGCTTCCAACCCAGCGCACCCGCAGGGGCTGGATATCGCGGACAGCCGTCGAGGCGGAGGCCCTGTTCGCGTGCGACGACGCGATGCAGGACATCTTTGCCACCGCCCGCGGCAGCCGCGATCTCCGTCCCGAGCATCTCGAGGAACCGTGCGGCAAGCTGATCGGGTCCCTGGCCGAGGTTGGCGTCGCCTCATGGGTCGATGCGCTGCGCTCCCACCACGACAGCACCTACCGCCACTGCCTTGTCGTGACAGGCGTCGCGGTGTCGTTCGGCCAGACCCTGGGCTTTCGTGAAGCAGACCTCGCCCGGATCTCTGTAGGAGGCCTGCTGCATGACATCGGCAAGGCGCTCATTCCCACCGACGTGCTCGACAAGGACGGCGCCTTGACGAGCAAGGAGCGCTGCATCATCGAGACCCACCCCACCAGGGGGCGCGAGGTGATGCTCAAGATCGGTGCTTTCGCTCCGGAAGTGGTCGACATTGTCACATCCCATCACGAGTTTCTGGACGGGTCGGGCTACCCCAACCGCATGTCAGGCTCCGAGATCAGCGACATCATCCGCCTGACGACCATCGCGGACATCTACGCTGCCCTGACCGAAGACCGCTCCTACCGGCCGGCCATGACGGCTGCGACGGCCCTCGAGATTCTCGAGGGGATGGGGCCGAAGTTGGACGTGCCGATCGTCCGCGCGTTCTGCCGCTTCATTCGCAAGTCCTTTGCGGACGCCGGCTGAACTCTCCCGCGTCCGCCAGCGTCGCGACCACCCTCTCGGCAATCGCCAGTGAAGCGGTCAGGCCCGGGCTTTCAATTCCAAACAGGTTGACGACGCCCGGCACACCATGGATGTCCGGCCCGTCGATCTGGAAATCGGACGCCGGATCGTCCGGACCCGCCGTTTTCGGCCGGATGCCCGCATAGCCCGGCGCGAGCGCGGCGTGCGGCAGTCCGGGCCAGTACCGGCGAATGGCCGCGTCGAAACCGTCCGCACGCGCCGGATCAACCCGGTAGTCGATGGCCTCGATCCACTCGACATCCGGCCCGAACCGGGCGGAACCGGCCATGTCCAGCGTCAGGTGCACGCCCAGCCCATGCGCGTGCGGCGCCGGATAGATCAAGCGCGAGAATGGCGCACGACCAGAGAGCACAAAGTAGACGCCGCGCGCATAGCGCGTGTCAGGGACGTGGCCCGGATTCAGGCCGTCGATCGCCCGTGCGACATGCGACGCGTGCAGTCCACCGGCATTCACCAAAATTCGGGTGGAGAGCCGGAGCGGCGCATCGCCCCCGGTCTCGACCATGATCCCGTTTCCGGTGGCGTCGGCGCGCAGGAACGGGGTGTGGAACGCCACCACGGCACCGGCATCCTCGGCGTCGCCCTGCAGGGCTAGCATGAAGGCGTGGCTGTCAACGATGCCCGTCGAGGGCGAATGCAGCGCACCGATGCAGGCCAGCGCGGGTTCCATTGCCAGTGCCTGTGCCCTGCTGATCATCGCGAGGTCATCGCAGCCATTGACCATTCCGCGCTGCGCCACCTTTTCGACGGCCTCCAGTTCGGATGGGTCGCACGCCACCACGAGCTTGCCGCAGCGCTGGTGCGGCACGCCGTGGCTGGCGCAAAAGGCATAAAGCAGGCGCCTGCCCTCGATGCACAGACGTGCCTTCAGGCTTCCGGCCGGGTAGTAGAGCCCGGCATGGATGACCTCGCTGTTTCGCGACGAGGTCTCGGTGCCGATCGCGTCTGCCTGCTCGAGCACCACGACGGAACAGCCGGCCAGGGCCAGCGCCCGCGCGACGGCAAGCCCGATGACGCCGGCACCGACCACGATGGCATCGATGTCACTCATGGGCCGCTGTCCTTGCATCCGCGAACAATCTTGGCCATTCGGTAGTTCGTGGCGCGGCGGCTGGCAATCGTCGCCTGTCCGGCATGGAGCGTGGAATGAAGATGCGGCTGCGGCTCGGGATCGCCATTGCGGGCCTGCTTGCTCCGGTATCCTGTCTCGCCCAAGGGCAGGACTGCACCTGGGGCCAGCCCGGCTATCGGGCCTGCGTCGAAGCCAAGATCGCAGCGATGAAAAAGGCCGAGGCCGCGGGTCGGCCGGCTGGCGCCAAAACCGCCCCGGCGAACCGCAGGCCACCGGCGCTGACGCCGCTGGCGTCCGAGACCTTGCGGCTACCGGACGTTTCCGGCGATCCTTCTGCGGCGCGACGTGACGCCGTCCGCAACCAGCGGCAGCTTGACCGCAATCTCGGCCGCCAGCGCCTCGACGCCCAGCGTCCGCTCATCATGCCCGATCCGCCCCTGATCCAGATCCCGGGCCGGATCTGTCCGAGCCAGGGATGCTGAAAATCTCTCGGATTTGATCGCTCCGGTAAACCTGAGCTTGACCATTGCGCGGTAGCGTCTGGCATCTTCGCGAGACCCCTGCAGATGACCACTGATCGGTCCCGTCCCGTGCTTGTCATCGACGACAGCCCGGTCACACTTCACCTGATCCGGCGCATGTTGATCCACTCGGACTTCACCAATGTGAAGACGACCGAAGTCGCCAGCAAAGGCCTCGAGCTGCTGCGGGCGCGTCCCTTCGGGCTGGTGATCTGTGACTACTATATGTCGCCGATGAACGGCTGGGACCTCTATCGGACAATGCAGCGCGACCCCGCGCTGGCGCGCATCCCGTTCGTGCTGACGACCGCGCAGGAAGCCGAACTGGCCGTCACCGCAAATGCTCGCAACATGCTCCGGGCCCTGGCCATCAAACCGTTCACCGCGAGCGTGCTCTTGAGCCGGATCGCTCGGGCCGATGCCACGGCCCGCGCCGCGGCCTGATCAGCCGGCCGGGGCGCTGGTGAGGAAGGCGGCCGCGATCAGATCGCGCGTATAGGCTTCGCGCGGCGCCGAAAACATCTGCTCCGTCGCGCCGCGCTCGACCACCACGCCGTTTTTCATGACAAGGATTTCATCCGCCAGCGCCCGGACGACGGCGAGGTCGTGACTGATGAACAGGTAGGAAAGTCCGTGCCGGGCCTGCAGCGAGCGCAGCAGGTCGACGATCTCTTTCTGGACCGAGCGGTCGAGCGCCGATGTCGGCTCGTCGAGCACGACGACCTTGGGATTGAGGATCATCGCCCGCGCGATGGCGATCCGCTGGCGCTGCCCCCCGGAGAACTCGTGTGGAAACCGGTTGCGCGTGCCGGGATCGAGGCTGACCTCGGCAAGGATCTTTGCAGCGCGCCGGTCTCGCTCCACCCTGGTGATCGCCGGCTCGTGCACCAGCAGGCCCTCGGTGACGATTTCGCCGACCGTCATGCGCGGCGACAACGAACCGAAGGGATCCTGAAAGACAAGCTGCAGCCGTCGGCGCAACGGCCGCATCGCCTCGCGGTCGAGGCCCGTCAGGCTCCGGTCCTCGAACCGTACGGTGCCTGACGCAGGGACGAGGCGAAGAATCGCTCGCCCGAGCGTCGATTTCCCCGAGCCGGATTCGCCGACGATCCCGATCGTGCCGCCGCGACGCAGCGTCAGATCAACGCCGTCGACCGCCTGCAGCACCGCCGCCCGGCCAAACATGCCACGGCGCAGCTTGAACGTGACCCGCACGTCGCGCGCCTCGATCACCGTTTCGGCGTCCGAAGCGGGCGCGGCCTTGCGGCCTGTGGGCTCGGCGGCGAGCAGCATCTTCGTGTAGGGGTGCTGCGGAGCGGCGAACAGCGCTGCGGCGGTATTGCGCTCTACCACCTCGCCATGGCGCATCACCGCGACCGTGTCGGCGAAGCGCTTCACGATGCCCAGGTCATGGGTGATGAAGACGATGGCCATGCCGAACCGTGTCTTCAGTTCGGCCAGCAGGTCCAGGATCTGGGCCTGGATCGTTACGTCGAGTGCCGTTGTCGGCTCGTCGGCGATCAGCACCTCGGGCCGGTTGGCCAGCGCCATGGCAATCATCACACGCTGGCGCTGGCCGCCCGACAACTCGTGCGGATAGGAGTCAAGCCGCTCCTGTGGTCGCGGAATACCCACAAGAGTCAGCAGCTCCAGGGCCCGCTCCTTGGCGCCGGCCCGCGACAGTCCGGCATGGACGCGCAGCGGTTCGGCCAGTTGGTCGCCGATCCGGTAGAGTGGATCGAGCGACGTCATGGGCTCCTGGAAGATCATGCCCAGCCGCCGGCCGCGATAACGGTTCAGCTCCCGGGGCGACAGGCCGAGGATTTCGTCACCGGCCAGCCGGACCGAGCCGGTCGCCGCGCCGTTCACCGCGAGCAGGCCCATGACGGCCATCATCGCCTGGCTCTTGCCCGAGCCACTCTCGCCGACGATGGCCAGCGTCTCGCCGGCGGCAACATCGAGATTGATGCCCTTGACAGCCGCCAGCGGTCCGTCCGCGGTGCGAAACGTCACTGCGAGGTTGCGCAGGCTCAAGACGGGGACTGGACCGTCCGTGTCGCTCACCTCAGCGGTCCTTCGGGTCGAGGGCATCGCGCAGACCGTCGCCGATGAAGTTGAGGCAGAACAAGGTCGTCGTGAGGAACAGCGACGGCCACAGAAGCATCCAGAGGGCGCCCTGGATGTTGCGTGCGCCCTCGGAAATCAGGACGCCCCAGCTGGTCATCGGCTCCTGGATCCCGAGGCCGAGGAACGACAGGAAGCTCTCCAGCAGGATCACCTTGGGGACCAGCAAGGTCATGTAGACGACCACTGGCCCCAGCGTGTTCGGGATGACGTGCCGGCGCAGGATCCCGATCGTTCCGACGCCCATGGCCTCGGCCGCCTGCACATACTCCTGCCGCTTGATCGACAGCGTCTGGCCGCGGACGATCCGTGCCATGTCGAGCCACTCGACGGCACCGACCGCGAGGAACATCAGCACGAAGTTCCGACCAAAGAACACCACCAGCAGGATGACGAAAAAGATGAACGGCAGCGCGTACAGAATATCGACGACGCGCATCATGGCATCATCGATGCGGCCGCCGAGATAGCCCGCCGCGGCGCCCCACAGCACGCCGATGAGGATCGCGACGGTTGTCGCAAGCAGGCCGATGGCCAGCGACACCCGCCCGGCCACCAGCGTCCGGGTCAGCAGGTCACGGCCATTGGAATCCGTGCCGAACAGGAAGGTCCGCCGCTCGACCGGCACGTCCAGCACCAGCCGCCGTCCACCCTCCAGCCGCTCGGCCACCTGGGCCTTGCCGAACAGGTCGGATCGCTCGAAGAACACCAGCAGCCGCTCGTCGATCGGGCGTGGTGAGACGAGCGTGATCCGAAGCCGGTCCTGGCCCATCTGCACGCCCTCGGCCTGCGCCCGGATGCGCGACGCGATGCGGGTGATGGCCGGGCCGGTTTGCTCGTCCTGCGGGTAGGACTCGAAGCTGGCCGGCACGCGGACATAGTCCTGGTAGACCTGGTCATAGTCGTGCCCGGTCAGCAGCGGGCCGAACAGGCATCCAAGCGTGATCAGGCTCAGGACCACGATGCTGGCGACGGCGGCGCGGTTGCGCATCAGCCTGCTGCGCGCGTCCGCCCACAGCGAGCGTCCCTGCACGGCCGAGACGCTCAGGGCCTCCTCGACCGTATCGGGGGTCGAGACGTCACTCATAGCGAACCCGCGGATCGATCAGCGCATAGAGCAGGTCGACGATCAGGTTGAACACCAGGACGAACACTGCGATCATGATCACCGTGCCCATGACCAGCGTGTAATCGCGGTTGAGTGCGCCTTCGACGAAATAGCGGCCGACGCCGGGGATCCCGAAGATCGTCTCGACGACGACCGAGCCAGTGAGCAGCGCGGCCGCGGCCGGCCCCAGATAGGACACGACCGGAAGCGCCGCGCCGCGAAGCGCATGGCGGACGATCACGGACCCGGGCAACCCATTGGCGCGCAGCGTCCGGATCGGGTTGGAGCGCAGCACCTCGATCATCGACGCCCGTGTCATCCGGGCAATCACCGCGATCTGCGGCAACGCAAGGGTCAGGATCGGCATCACGGTGTTGCGCAGCGCGCCGTCGTTCCAGCCGCCCACCGGCAGCCAGGCCAGCATCAACCCGAACACGATCTGCAGGACGGGAGCCACCACGAAGGTCGGCACCGTGATGCCAAACGTGGCAATGCCGATGACCGCATAGTCGATCGCCCGGTTCTGCCTGAACGCCGCGATCGTGCCCAGCGTGGCGCCCACCACCAGCGCCAGCGCCAGCGCGGTAAATCCGAGCCGCATCGAGATCGGCAGGCCACGCGCGAACAGTTCGGCAATGGTGAAATCGCGAAAATAGAACGAGGGGCCGAGATCGCCACGCGCCAGTGCCGACAGGTATAGCCAGTATTGTTCATAGAGCGGCTTGTCGAGCTGATAGATCCGCCGCAGGTTTTCCATCACCTTGGCTTCGAGTGGCCGTTCAAGATCGAACGGCCCGCCCGGCGCGAGCCGGATCAGGAAGAAGCTGATGGTGACGATGATGAACAGCGTCGGGATCGCCGAGAGCACGCGCCTGACGACGTAGGGACCCATGGCGGCCTCCAGGAGGAGGCGGGCCGCCGCAGCGGCCGGCCCCGGTCAGGCCTCAGGGCTTGATCGACAGGAACCGCGACAGGTGCCGGTCGAGGACGTTTTCCTGGTAGCCATCGACCTTCGGCGAGACGAGGTTCTTGGACCCGTAGAACATCAGCGGCAGCAGCGGCTGGTCGTTGACCATGATCGCCTCGGCCTCCTTGAGCACGGCAGCGCGGGCTGCCAGGTCCTTCGTCGCCGCGGCCTTCTTCATCAGGGCGTCGTAGGCCGGGTTTTCGTAGTTGGCATAGTTCAGCCCCTTGTTGTCGCTCTCGACCAGGAACAGGAAGTTCTGGGGATCGGAATAGTCGGCGATCCAGCCCGCCCGTGCCACGTCGAAGTCGCCCTTGTCGCGCAGCAGTGCGTAATGCGTTTTCAGGTCGGTATTGACCAGCTTCACCTCGACACCGAACGGCTTCCACATGTTGGCCAGCGCGACCGACGTGTTCTTGTGGTTCTCTGAGGTGTTGTATCGGATCTCGACCACCAGCGGCTTGCCGCCCGGGCCATAGCCGGCCTCCTTCAGCAGCGCCTTCGCCTTGTCCTCACGGTCGATCGGCGACATGTCTTTCCAAGATGCTTCCGCCGGAGCGCCATAGTTGCCAATGCCGGGCGGCACAAAGGAATAGGCCGGGATCATCGTCCCGCCCCAGATCTCGTCGGCGAGGAATTCGCGGTCGATCACCATCGACAGCGCCTGGCGCACGCGCACGTCATTGAAGGGCGGCTTCTTGGTGTTGAACACGAAATAGTAGGTGCCAAGGTACGGCGCCAGCTTGAACTGGTCCTTCAGCGTCTGCTTGATGAACTTGATCTGGTCGGTGGGCACGTCGTTGTAGGTGTGCACCTCTCCGGCCTGGAACCGGCGCAGGCCGGCGGCGCGATCCTCGATCGGCAGCACGTTCACCTGGTCGATCTTGGTGGCCGCGGCCTCGCGGAAGCTGGGGTTCTTCACCAGAACGATCTTGTCGTTGGGCGTGAACGACTTGACCGTGAAGGCGCCGTTCGACACCCAGTTCTCCGGCTTGACGAAGTCCTTCCCGTGCTTCTGCACCGAGCCGGGATGCACCGGGAACCCGGTCTGGTGGGCGAGCTGGGCGATGAAATACGGAGCCGCGTTCTCAAGCGCGATCTCGAGCGTCCGGTCGTCGACCGCCCGCACCCCAAGCTCCTCGACCTTGGCCTGGCCCTTGTTGACCTTTTCGCCGTTCTTGATCGTGTAGAGAATGTTGGCGTATTTCGCCCCCGTCTCAGGATTCATCAGGCGGCGGAAAGAGAACACGAAATCGCCGGCCGTGACCGGATCGCCGTTCGACCATTTGGCGTTGGGCCGCAGCTTGAAGGTGTAGACCGTCCCGTCAGCGTTCGAAGTCCAGGATTCGGCAACGCCCGGCACGACAGCACCCTTGGCGTCGTAGGTCACCAGCCCCTCGAACAGGTCGAGCAGAATGTCGCTCTCCACAACGGTCGAGGTCTTTTGCGGATCGAGGGTCTCGGGATCGCCGGGGTTGCCCCGGTTGTAGACCATCTGGGCGCTCGCAGCCGATACCGCCAGCGAAAAGGTCGCGGCCAACAGGGCCGACGTCAGGGTGACACGCATCATGGAGAAGGCCTCCGCTCGGGGATTGATCTGCCCTGAACGTTGCTTCAGATCCGGGCCTCGCGCAACCGATCCGAGCCGTCCAGGCTGTCCTACAGCCTGATGCTGGACAGCCCCGGCGCCACCCCTTGCACCGGTGCCGGCATTGCGCCACAAGCCCGACCATGCCGCCGCCCACTTCCGCCGCATCGCCTTGGCGATACCTGGTCACGACGTTCGCGATAACGCTGGCTGGCGTGCTCACGGCCATCTCCGGGTTCGTGCTGGTTTTTGATCCGTTCGGCGTCGGTCCATGGCCCGCTCGCCCGCCGGTCCTGATGGACCTCAACCAGCGCTACATGTATCCGCAGGTCATCCGCAGCCGGCAGTTCAACGCGCTGGTCACCGGAACCTCAACGGTGCGGCTTCTTGACCCGGCAGCCCTGGACAGGGCGTTTGGCGCCCGCTTTGCCAATCTGGCCATGAACTCGGCCACCGCCTGGGAACAGGCACAGATCCTCGACCTCTTCCTACGCGAGACCCCTGCCCCACGCGCGCTGATCATGGGGCTGGACCCGCTGTGGTGCGAGGCCGACGCCGCCAGC
>JBMOJG010000036.1:0-10154 GCA_049316925.1 Alsobacter sp.
GACGGCAAGCTCTACGAGGTGCAGAAGTTCATGAGCGTGAACGAGCACATCTACGGCCTGCACGTCATGCTCATCAACGACAATGTCTGGAACAAGCTGACGCCGGACCACCAGAAGATCCTGATCGACGGCGCCCGGATGCACACTGAGGTGGCCAACGCGAGGAAGTCGATGGACAGCCTGCAGGCGGTCGACAAGATCCGCGCCGCCGGCACCAAGGTCCATGTCAGCTCGCCCACCGAGAAGGAGGCCTTCCGCAAGGCCAGCCAGGGCGCGGTGATCGAGTTCATCGCCTCCCAGGCCGGCAAGGACACGGTCGACAAGCTCCTCGTCGCCGTCGAGGAGTCCAAGAAGCGCGTCTACGGGCAGTGACCCGCGCCTGAGACCGGCGGGCCGGGGATACTCCCGGCCCGTTTTTCTGCCGGAGACGCCATGGACAGCCTGCGCAGCCTCACCCACCGCATCGTCGTCGTCGCCGACTGGATTGTCGGCATCCTGCTCGGACTGCTCGTCGTCATCAACGCCTGGTCGGTCTGGCAGCGCTACGTGATGTTCGACTCGATCAGCTGGAGCGAAGAGTCGATCCGCTACCTGTCCGTGTGGATGACCTTCCTCGGGGCGGCCACCGCCAGCTGGTATCTCGAGCACATGGACATGGACGCCATCGGCGAGTTCCTCGGCACGGGCGGCAAGCGCATCCAGAAGCTCGTCATCGAGGTCCTCGTCCTCGTCTTCGCCATCATCGTGATCTGGCAGTCGTCGCTCTACTGCTGGCTCAACGGCCGACAGACCGCGCCGACCACGGGCTTGCCTATGGTCTGGGTCTACTCGGCCATGGTGGTCGGCGGCGTGCTGCTCGCCCTTGTGACAATCGTGCGCATCGCCGACCTCGCCACGCGGCGCGAAACCGGAAGCGAACGGATGCCGCCCGCATGACCGTCCTCGCCGTCGTCCTCACCGTCCTCCTCGCCATCGGCGTGCCGATCGGCTTCGCCTTCGCGCTCTCAGGCTCGGCCGCGCTGTGGTGGCTCGGCATGCCGCAGCTCAGCGTCGTGTCGAAGATGTTCGCCGGGCTCGACAGCTTCGTGCTGCTCGCCGCCCCCTTCTACATCCTCGCCGGCGAGCTGATGACGCGCGGCGGCATCTCCGACCGGCTGATCCAGCTGTCGATGATCGTCGTCGGCAAGGTGCGCGGCGGCACGGCCTATGCCGCCGTGGTCGCCGCGGTGCTGTTCTCCGGCATCTCCGGCACCGCCATTGCCGACATGGCGGCGCTCGGCCAGATCTTCATCAACGGCATGCCGCGCGAGGGCTATTCGCGCGCCTATGCGGCCGCGCTGATCACGGCGGGCTCGGTGATCGGGCCGATCATCCCGCCCTCCGTCATTATGGTGCTGTATGCGGCCGTGGCCGACGTGTCGGTGCTCAAGCTGTTCATGGGCGGCGTCGTGCCCGGACTGCTGCTTGGCGCGTCGCTGGCTGCGTGCATCTTCCTCAAGGGCATGAAGGGCGAGCTGCCGCGCTCGAACGTGGAGATCCCGAAGGGCGACATGCCGAAGGTGATCCGCGAGGGCCTCCTCGTGCTCAGCCTGCCGGGCTTCATCGTGTTCGGCACGCTGTCTGGCGTGTTCACGCCGACGGAGGCCGGCGGCATCGCCGTGATCTACGCGCTGCTGCTGAGCATCGTCTTCTTCCGACAGATGGACATGGCGAGCCTGTTCATCTCGCTGCGCAATGCGGCGCGGCTGACGGCGGCGCTGTTCATCCTGGTCGCTGCCGTGGAGGTGGTGAACTTCGTGCTGATCATGGAGGGAATCGCCGAGTACACCGGCCAACTCGCCGGGATCTTCGCGGGGCGGCCCTACCTGTTCCTCATCGTCTGCGTCATCGCCTTCCTGATCATTGGCCTGGCGCTAGACGCCGGCCCGGCCCTGCTGCTGCTGGCGCCGTTCCTGCTGCCGATTTCGCGCCAGATGGGCATCGACGACATCCATTTTTCCATGGTGATGATCGTCAGCTGCACGCTCGGGCTGATCTCGCCGCCGGTCGGCGTGTGCCTGTTCGTCGCCTGCAAGATAGGCAACATCACCCAGCGCCAGCTGTGGAAGGAGCTGTGGCCGTTCTTCACCGCCGAGTGCGTCGTCGTGCTGCTGATGGTGTTCTTCCCGGTTCTGTCGACCGGTCTCGTCAGCCTGCTGTTCAATTAGGCCGCACACCCGCGGCTCAGAAGCTGCTGCGCCAGTTCTCGGTCCACATCGGCAGGAACGCGTCCGGCGCGAACGGATGGGCGAGCGCCGCCTCGGGAACAAACTCGCCGACCCCGAGCCCGGGGCGCGTCGGGATCGCGTAGTGCCCGTCCTGCGGCCGCGGCGGATGTTCCAGCAGATCGAAGCGCCAGTCCGGCGTGTACTCGCAGAAGCTCTCCTGCATGATGAAGTTCGTCGTGCAGGCATCGAGCTGGATGGCGGCCGCGGTAGCCACCGGCCCGAACGGATTGTGGAATGACACCGGCACGTACTGGGCGTCCGCAATCGCGGCGATCTTCTTGGCCTCGAGGATGCCGCCGACATGCATGATGTCGGGCTGCAGCACATCGACCTCGTTGGTCCCCAGCAGCGCCTGCAGGTGGTGCTTCGTGTAGCAGCGCTCGCCCGTCGCCAGCCGGACCCGGCTGTGACGGCCGATCTTGTGCAGGGCGTGGACGTTCTCGGGGTCGGTCGGCTCCTCAAACCAGAACACGCCGTGCCGCTCGAGCAGCGCCGCGATCTCGACGGCCGTTCCCGGGCTGAAGCGTCCATGCGCATCGATCAGCAGGTCCACATGCGGCCCGACCGCGTCGCGCACCGCTGCGAGGAGGTCGATCGCTCCCGCAATGGTGCGCGCATCCGGGTCGCGCCCGGCATGGCCGAAGGGATCGAACTTCAGGCCGCGATAGCCCTTGGCGGCGGCGGCTTTCGCCGCTGCCGCAATGGCGTCGCGATCCGCCCCCGCGCCGTACCACGCATTGGCATAAGCGGGGAGGCGGTCGTAGAGTCGGCCACCGAGCAGGTCGTAGACCGGCCGGTCCAGCGACTTGCCGATGATGTCCCACAGCGCGATCTCGATGGCGGCGATGCCGGCATTGAGGATCGGCCCGCCGCGCGCAAACTCGTTGCGGAACATCTCCTGCCACATCTTCTCGATCTGGAAGGCCGACTGGCCGATCACGACCCGGCGGCCAAGCTGCTGGATCACCGCCTCGACGGCCTTCGGCTGGAACTCGCAGGTGCCCTCGCCGATGCCGCAGATGCCGTCATCGGTGAACACATGGGCGAACACCCAGTTGCACCAGCGTGCGTCGACCACATAGGTGTCGATACGGGTGACGCGGCAGTCGCGGCGGCTCGTGGTCATGCGCAATGGATCCTGGCAAAGGCGAGGGCGGCCTCGGTAAGGCGGTCGGTGGACAGGCCGTAGCGATCCTGCAGGTAGGGCAGGGAGCCGCACTCGATGTAGCGGTCGGGCAGCCCGACGCGATGCAGGGGTCGCTGGACAGCGGCGGCATAGAGCGCCTCGACGACGCGTGTCCCCAGCCCGCCCTGCGCCATGTGGTTCTCGGCGGTGACGACGGCGCGCACGCCTGACGCAAACTGTGCCACCGCGTCAGCATCGAAAGGCTTCAGGCACGGCACGTGCAGCACGCCGACGGAGAGACCCTGCCGACCCAGGCTCTCGGCCGCATCGAGGGCCCGCTCGGTCATCAGGCCGGTGGCAATGAGGCCGAGATCGCTGCCGTTGCGCAGCAGCCGGGCCCGGCCCATGGCAAACCGGTAGGCATCGGGATCCAGCACCCGTGGGACGCTGGCCCGCATCAGCCTGCAGTAGATCGGTCCGTCGTGATCGAGCCCGGCCTCGACGACCTGGGCCAGCTCGGTGGCGTCGCATGGATCGATGACCGCGAGACCCGGAATCGCAGACATCAAGGTGAGGTCGTCGATGCCCTGGTGGGTGCCGCCATAGCCGGTGGTCAGGCCGGGCAGTCCGGCAAAGAGCCGCACCGGCGCGCCGCTGTGGGCGACCGCGATCGCCATGAAATCATAGGCCCGGCGGCTGGCGAATACCGCATAGGTGGTGGCGTAGGGCAGCAGTCCGACCTTGGCGAGGCCGGCCGCCACTGCGACCAGGTTCTGCTCGGCCATGCCCACATTGAAGAAGCGGTCGGGGAACGCATCCCTGAACGGCAGCATGTCGGTGTATTTGGCGAGATCGGCCGACAGCCCGACAATGCGGCTGTCGCGCCGGGCCGCCTCCACGAGCGCTGCGCCGAACGGCGCCGTCACGGCCGCCCGGCCGGTGACCGGGACGACCTCACCCATCCCCAGCGTGCGGCCGGGCGCGGCGGTTTCAGCCATGGCGGGCGTCCTCCAGCTCGCGGCGCACAGCATCCCACTCGTCGGCGGCGATGGCGATGAAATGCGCCTTCTCGCGCCGTTCCAGCATCGGCACGCCGTGTCCCGGCCGGGTCCGCGCAACGATGGCCTTCGGCCGCCCGGTGGCGGTTCGCGCCGTCGCCAGCGCCTCGACGATCGCCGGCAGACTGTTGCCGTCGATCTCCTGCGTGTCCCAGCCGAAAGCCGCCCATTTGGCCGCAACCGGCTCGATATCGAGCACGATCGGCCCATCGGCCTGGATGCCATTGCAGTCGACGATCGCCACGAGCCCGTCGAGTCCGAAGGCGGGTGCCGACATGGCCGCCTCCCACGTCGAGCCTTCCTGCAGTTCGCCGTCCGACAGCTCGCAGAATACCCGTGCGGATGATCCCTGCAGGCGTAATCCCAGCGCCATGCCGACCGCCTGGCCGAGTCCCTGCCCGAGCGAGCCGCCAATGACCTCGACGCCCGGCGTGGTGTCGAGCGTGCTCATGTCGAGGCGGCTGCGATCGGCGCCGTAGGTCGCCAGTTCCGCCACCGGCAGCACTCCTGCCTCGGCCAGGGCGGCCCAGAGCGCGATCGAATAATGGCCGGTCGACAGCACGAACCGGTCGCGCTCCGGCCAGGCCGTGTTGGCCGGATCGTGCCGCATCTCATGGAAATAAAGTACCGTGAGAACGTCGGCGATGCCGAGCCCTTGCCCGAGATAGCCCTGGCCGATCCGCGCGGCCATCTCGACCATGTGGCGCCGGAGCCGGTGCGCCCGCTCCGCCAGAGCGGCAAGGTCGGCCTCGGTCCGGGGCTGGTTGACGACGGCCATGCTCAGTCCTTGTCCAGCCCGCCGGTCACGTTCAGCCGCCCGGCCGTCATGTAGGCCGGCGCATCGAGCGCCATCCAGACGAGCACGTCGGCCATCTCGCCCGGGTCGGTGCGGCGGCCCAGCGGAATCCGCGCCGTCCGCTCGGCCTTGAAGCGGTCCACATCCGCGCGTCCTTCGAAGGCCGCGAACAGGGCTTCGGTCTCCATCTGGATCGGCGTGTCCATCATGCCGGGCGACAGGCTGTTGACCGAGATGCCGTGCGGGGCCAGCGCGACTGCGGCCGCGCGTATCAGGCTGTCGACCGCCGCCTTGGTGGCCGCATAGGCCGTGTAGTTGGGCAGGGCCATGCGGGACGCCGCCGAGGTCACCGCGATGATCCTGCCGCCGCCCGCCTGCATCGCTCGCCCGGCCGCGGACAGGGTCAGCGCCAGCCCCCGCACATTGACGAGGAGGGCCGTCTCCCAGGCCGATGCCGTCATGTCGAGGAACCGCTCCGCCGGGGCGGCGGCGGCGCAATGCACGACAATGTCGAGGCCGCCAATGTCACGGACGGCCGCCGCCACCATGGCGGCAGGGCCATCGGCCGCTGCCAGGTCGACGATCACCGCATGGGCTGATGCGCCCGCTGTCCGGCAGGCCGCAACGACGCTGTCTGCACCGGCTGCATTGCGGTCGGCCACGGCCACGCGTGCGCCGCGTTCGGCCAGCTTCACCGCCAGGGCGGCTCCCAGACCGCTGGCTCCCCCGACGACGAGGGCTCGCGCAGCCTCCATTCCGACCTCCCGTCCGGTCGTCTGGTCCCTTGGACCGCAACCTTGAACTCACTTTAGAACGGGTCCTTTGGGACGGCCAGCCATGGAATCCGAAAAACCTTCTGTCGCATGGTGTGCACGGCCTCGCTGCCGGGGGCGATCAAGAACCGACGCTGACAACCGCACCGTGGCGCCGCGTTGCATGAGTTTTGTCAGACAAACCGCAAACTGCCGCCATAGCGCAGGTGCGCGACGCGTTGCAGGATATCAAGGCAGATGAACAACCGCACGGTAGTGCGGCTTGCACATGGTACAGGGGCCGGAAGGCTTTATCATGTGAGCACCGTCCGTATATTACGCCATTTCAAGACATCGCCTGAGGTCATCTGGCTGGTCGTGATGGCGTCTGACACAGAGCGGGCTGGAAACCTGAATACAACAGCTATCCGTTCGTCACGTCTTCCTGGCACTATGCGGCTTGGTTCTCTGCAGAATCCCTGCTCCGTTGACGGTGGCGCCCGCCCTTGACGCGGTACATCGCCCGGTCAGCCTCGTCGAGAACCTCCTCCAGCGGCCGGTGCGGCAGGTCCGAGACGGCCCAGCCGATGCTTGCACCCACGCTAAGTGACACGTCTCCGTACTGGACCGGCTGACAGATCAGATCTTCGACGATGGAGGCGAGATCCGCCGGGGACGCTTCGTCTCTTGCTGCCAGAACGGCGAACTCATCCCCTCCTAGTCTGGCCACGGTGAGTCCTGTCACCGCACTCAATCGGTCGGAAATTGCTCGCAGAACCACGTCCCCGGCTGCGTGGCCGTAGCGGTCGTTTACTGGCTTGAACCCGTCGAGATCGATCAGCAGAAGGGTTACGCCAGTCGTGGCCGCGAGGTAACGGCTGGCAAGACCGAGCCGGTTCTCGACGCCGGTGAGGGGATCCGTCTCGACAAGTTTTGACAGACGGCGCGACGACATCTGCAGGGCGGTGACGTCTCTCAGTGTGATGATGCTGGTGAGAGCCGGGTCACCACGGACGCGGGTCACCGTCGCTTCGAGCCAGAGTGACTGCGCTTCGAGATGTATTGTGGCCGGTCCGGCCTCACTGTGCGCAGAAGAATGCGTCCTGGCTGCGATCTCCGGGCCAAGAACCTCGGCGATCCGGGCTCCGCGCGAGCCCGTGACCGGGAGAAGTGTGAGCGCTTTGGTATTTCGTCCGATGATCGTGCCGTCCCTCCCGGCCAGGACCGCCGGATCGAGATCGGACCTGAATGCGCGCCAGCCGGGTAGGGGAGTGCCGACGGCCGCCATGAGCCAGGCCCTCGCGTGAAACCAGCGGGGCTGGGCGGCGACCTGACCGAACCAGAACGCTATCGAGGCGCCCACCATAGCCGATGTCAGCGGAACCACCGTCGCGCCGAACTCGGAACTCACGAGAGCCACCGATGTCATCGAGCAGATCATGGATGAAAACAGTCCGACCGACACGAGAAGGCGCGCGCGGGCGAAGAGCCATGCCGCAGCAGCCAGGACCGCGCAAACAAGAGACGCGGCGAGTGGCCTCAGCTCACGCGGTTCCATGCTGGTCTGAACGACACCCGCGGCGAGCGCGATCACCTGGCCACGGGTCAGAGGGCCCTGGCTGCGCAGGAGTGAGCGCTGCCCTGGCAAATCGGGACCGCTGGCAAGCACCACCCAAGCCCCTTCGAGCCCCTGGATGCTCCCCGGCGACGACAAAATCGCTGACGACGGCATCCGCCTTATGCGATCGGTCCGGGCTCCCGGGTGAACCGTGACCGGTTGCGTTCCAGACTGACCAACCAGCCATCGTGGCGCAACGGGGAGGCCGGTCGACGTCCCGCTGCTCGAGCCGACTTGGCTCACCCAGCCGTCGGCGTTCACAGGTTGGTCGGCGTCCAGAACGGAAACGTGCGGCGCCAGTTCGGGGAGGACAAGGACGCCACTGTGACGCCACACTGGTGGACGAACGACGGCTGCCCGTTCCGGCCCGAACCGCGACAGGGCCCGCGCAAGCATCAAGGTATCATCCATCTTCCGCGGCAGCGTGAATGAAGAGTCGATGTAAAGTTTTTCGACGCCGGCATCGGCGAGGATGTTGACGAGCCTTGCGAGCGTGCGGCGTCCCGTTGACAGCGCCCCGTCTGTTTCGGTGGTCGCCGCGTCAAGGTCGACGAGAACGCCCCTCGATAGATCAACCGAGCCGTTGCCTTCCAGCAGGTGGAAACCGACCCGCTGGTCCAGCTTGGACATCATGGGCAGCACGGGCAGGAGCGCAGCGATCCCGACCACGAGAAGGAAGAGTCGGTGCGGTGTCAGGGCTCGCATCGCCAAGCCTTCATCCACCAGAAGGTATCGTTGCTGCCCATTGATCCTTGCTGAACAGGTCCAACCTTGTTCGCGGCAGGCCGGCGCCGTGGAGGGGCTGCGCAGAAATAACGCTGATGATTCAGCTGCCAAGGGGTTGGCGCCGACGATTGGAATGCTACCCGATTTGTGCTGCCGGTGCTTCCCGTCCGCGCCGGCATCCAGTCGCTCGCCAACCGTTCCCGAGGGTGCTCTCGAGGTTCATGCGCGTCATCCATTGCACCTACCCTTGGCCTCCGGTCGTATCGGGGCCTGTATTGGTCGGCGAACGGCGATCCGTAGCCAGCGGCTCTGTGAATTCGATAAGCGCAAGGCCGATTTGGCCAAGCGTGTCCCTCAGCGAGGACTTGAGCCCCTGGCCAGACCCCGCGACGGCAACCGCGAGGACACCGGCGACGAGTCCATACTGGATGATCGCACTCCCTGAGGTGTTTTTTTGAAACGGCCTGTCTGTTCTCCACGAAGACATGCGTTCACTCTGCTTATGGATCCGTTCGGCATGTGACGGCCGAGACGATCGGATTGACGCACGAAACAACGAATATCCGTCCGACATCAGTTCTGTGTTTACGGACTGTCTCCTAAGAATTTCTTTTAAAATCGCGTCAAAATTTGTTGTAGAGCGAAGGAATCTCGTATCCACAGCCCGTGCACGAACGGTGGCGTCATTGTCTTATCCTTGTCCCCGACGGCAGATCTGCACGGGCCGCGGCCCCTTTCGGCCAGGCCCTTAGAAGGCCGTTGGCAAAAGGGATCCCCAAATCGCTTTTGGGCTGATTCAAGACTGCTCTTTGCGGGAGAGCGTGTTTGGTTTGCGAGTGGATGACGGACGAGGGGTGGGCATTCTTCGCGCCGCTCCTGGTGCGCAACGGCTCGTACAGCCTCCATCCAGACCTCCCGTCCGGTCGTCGGGTCGCTGGGACCGCGACCTTCCGCTCAGTCTGGAACGGGTCCTTTGGTCCAGCCGCCCCAGGTGCCAACCCGGTTCGCGAACCTGCCGCTGGCAAAGGATTGTGCTGCCTCCGCCCGCATCGGTTGCGCGGCTGCCTCACTCCACCTCCCGAACCTTTCCATCCTTAAGCATGTCCAGCACGAAATCGGGCACCCTCAGTCCGGCCTTGACCCTGGCCTCAAACGCCGCCTCCGCCGTCTGGATCTGTATGATCCGGTCGATCACCCGGTCGATTTGCCGGAACGGAATGACGACAGCTCCATCGCTGTCCGCGACGACGATGTCACCCGTCTCGACCGTCACGCCGCCAACCACCACCGGCAATCCGATCGTTCCGGGTCCGTAGCGGGCCGGTGAGTTCGGCGTAACGCCTGCCGCAAGACAGGGCAGGCCAACCCCCCTGATGCCCGGGAGGTCGCGGACGCAGCCATCGGTCAGAAACCCGACTGCACCTGCATTGCGGGCCATGCCGAGCACCAGGTCCCCGATTACAGCGGTAGCCCTGTAGCCATCCGTCGCGGCAATCACGACATCGCCAGGCGCTATGACGGAGAGTGCGACCATGACCGCGAGATTGTCTGCCGGTCCCGCATGGCATGTCAGCGCCACGCCGCAGAATTGCGTCTGATCGGGAAAGCAGGCCTTGATGCCGCAATCGAAGGAACCGCGACCGTCCATCGCATCGGCCACATGGCCTGTGGGCACTCCGCTCAAGGCCGCGATCTGCCTGGCCGAGGGCCGTCGTTGCGGGCGGCGAAGCGTGATGAGTGGGGGATCGTCGATCATGAAGGCCGGGCTCCGGGAAAGGAAGAATCTGCACGTGTCGAGCTGACGGTTGGCC
>JBMOJG010000037.1:0-10104 GCA_049316925.1 Alsobacter sp.
TCGATCTCGCCAAGCGCTACTACGAGCAGGACGACGCCACGGCGCTGCCGCGCAGCATCGCCTCGTTCGGCGCGTTCGAGAATGCGATGACGCTCGACATCGCCATGGGTGGGTCGACCAACACCGTGCTGCACCTCCTGGCGGCCGCGCATGAGGGCGAGGTGCCGTTCACGATGGCGGACATCGACCGGCTGTCGCGCCGGGTGCCGGTGCTGTGCAAGGTCGCGCCCTCGGTCGCCAACGTCCACATGGAGGACGTGCACCGGGCCGGCGGCATCATGGCGATCCTCGGCGAGCTCGACCGGGCCGGGCTGATCGACGCCAGCCTGCCGACGGTTCACAGCCCGAGCATGGCCGATGCGCTCGGCCGCTGGGACATTGCCCAAACGCCGGCCGACAGCGTGCGGCAGTTTTTCCGGGCTGCGCCCGGTGGCGTGCCGACCCAGGTCGCGTTCAGCCAGGAGCGGCGCTACGACGATCTCGACGACGACCGCAAGACCGGCGTCATCCGCGATGCGGCGCATGCCTATTCGCGCGACGGCGGCCTCGCCGTGCTGTTCGGCAACCTCGCCGAGGACGGCTGCATCGTGAAGACGGCCGGCGTCGACGCCTCGGTGCTGGTGTTTGCCGGTCCGGCGCGGCTGTTCGAGAGCCAGGATGCGGCCGTGCAGGGGATCCTCGGCGGTGCGGTGAAGGCCGGCGACGTGGTGGTGATCCGCTACGAGGGCCCGCGCGGCGGGCCCGGCATGCAGGAAATGCTGTACCCGACGAGCTACATCAAGTCGAAGGGGCTTGGGAAGGCGTGCGCGCTCGTCACCGATGGCCGCTTCTCGGGTGGCACGTCCGGCCTGTCGATCGGGCACCTGTCGCCGGAGGCGGCCGAGGGCGGGCTGATCGGCCTGGTCGAGGACGGCGACCGCATCGAGATCGACATCCCGGCCCGTTCGATTCACCTTGCCGTGGACGAAGCCGAGATCAGCCGGCGGCGAGCCGCGATGGACGCCCGCGGCCCGCAGGCCTGGAAGCCGGAGGCACCGCGGCCGCGCAAGATCACGACGGCGCTGAAGGCCTATGCGGCCCTGACGACCAGCGCAGCGCGTGGCGCCGTGCGCGAGGTGCGTTGAACACACGCATCCTGCCGCGCGTCGCGGCGGGCTTGCCCGAACAAAGTTCCGCAGAGGCCCAAGAAAAAGGGCCGCCCAACCAAACGCTGGCGGCCCAAGTCAAGGGAGGAAACGCCCAAGAAGGGCTGTAGCGCGAACGCTACGATTCACACGATAAATGCTGCAGTGCAGCATTGCAAGTGCGTTGCGAGAGCCGTCCTGAACGATCGAGATCGGCTCACGCATGGCCTCGACCCAGCGCGGCGGCCTTTGCCTGCCACAGTGCCGCATCTGCACCGAAACCGACCATGCCCAGGCTGTGTCCCCTTCGCCGGAAGGAAAGTCTCAGTCGCCCCCTTGGGGCTGACATGCGCACCCAGTATTTCCAAGTATCGGATCCACTCACCGTTCACTTTATTTTGGGAAATTTCGAATCCATGACCCCAGATCTGGCAGTGTGCGACGAACGCACCACGGTTTGGGGCACATGACCATGATGCCGCGGAAACATAAGCATTCGTCACGGGACCGCGGGCGAGGATCGCTCATGCGCCTGTTCTCGCAGAACGATTCCGGTCAGTCGGGTGTCGAATACGCCGTTGTGGCCACTCTTATCGGGTTTGCTGTCGCCAGCGGGAGCAACACCCTGATGCCAGCCTTGCGTACGACATTCGCCAATATCAGCGTTCCCTATGACAAGTCTGTGGCGGGAACCGGGGCTACAGTTTCGTTACAGTATCGGCCCAAGTGACGCGGTGATGCGATCCTTGGGCGGACGCAATGCGTTTCCGCTCCTGATGCCCGACCTCCGGCGCGAGCTGCCGGTCCGGCGTGCTGATCGAGGCTGGCCATGGACAAGGGCCGGACAGGCGATGCGATGAAGCAGCAAAGCGGGCTACGGGTGATCCCCGGGCTGATGCGGTTGTTCGGCGCAAACGCGTCCGGCCAATCAGGCATCGAATACGCCATTGTCGCCGCCCTCATCGGAGTTGCTGTCACAAGTGGAAGCAACACCCTGATGCCGGCGTTGCGCACGACATTCGCCGCGATCAGCACCCCCCGTGCAGAGGTGGCGTCAGGCGTCGGGGCCACGGTCCCCACTCAGGTTCAGGTTACGCGGTGAAGTCCGATTCTTGGATCCAGGCGCCGCAACCCTTGATCGTCGATGTTGACGTCCTGATCGGGTCAAGTGGAACCACAATGACGGGTTTTCTGACAATTTGACTCATCGGCGACACCCCTCATTCAGAACTTGCGGCTAAATTTCGATCAAATGCCAGACGTGCAGCGCGATCTGCAGTTTGATGGTGCTGGGCAGGACAGATGATGGGTAGCGGCCGGACAGGCGACGCACTGGAACAGCAAACCGGGCTGCAGGTGATCCGCGGGCTGGTGCGGCTGTTCGGCGCGAACGCGTCGGGCCAGTCCGGCGTCGAGTACGGGGTGGTGGCCGCGATGATCGGGCTCGCCGTAGCGGGCTCGGGCGGGGACCTGAAGGCCGCCCTGCAGGCGACACTCAACTCGGTCAGCAGCACCATGGATCGGGCGGTCATTGGGCCCGGAGCGCCCCCCACGGTCGCCCATTCGGTCTCTGCGGTCGCGCCGCCGCCCGTTGCGGCCGCTCCCACGCCGAGCCCATAACGTGCTGCCGCGCCCGGTGAGCCCACGCCCGTCGGCCCGCGCGCGGATTCTGGGACTGGTGGTCGGTTTTGCCGCGCTCTTGCCGCTCCTGCCGCTAATGGCGCGGATCGACGACCGGATTGGCTGGTCCATGCTGACCGCCAGCAATCCCATTGCCACGCAGAGGGGCGTTCTCGTCGATCTCGACTCGGCTATCGCCGATGGCATGGCCGCCATCAGTCGGGGGACGCTGACCTCGGTGATCAACGCGCTGGCCGATGCGGGCGTCGCGCGGCTTTACGTCGACGCCTCCTTCAACGTAACGCGGTCGTCCGAGGACACCACGCGGCTGGCGGCCGCGCTGGCGCGCTTCGGCCCCGAAAGGGCCGGCGTCGCCCGTCCGCCCGCCTGGCAGCGCAGCGGCATGCTGGTCATTCCCGAACTGGCTCCGCACGTGTCCGTCCTCGAGGCCGATCAGCCGGTGGATTTCGACGGCTGGGTCAGCCGGGTGGGTGCCAGCGCGGACGTGCCGACAGGACTGCCGGTCGCGCCGCGCTGGCTTGTCGGACAGCCCGCAACCCAGGCCGCAACGGTCCATCCCGCAGCGCGCGCCGACGGCCTGCGGAGGATGAACGCCTCGACCCTCCTCGCCGATCCGGGAGCTGCCCACGGACTGGCCGGTGCGTGGGTTGTGCTGGCGTATGGTCCGGACCTGCCGGGTCAGCGTTCGCAGCTTCGCAGCCAGGGAGCGCTGACCCGCGGGCAGACCGTTGCGCTGGCGGCAGCGACGATCGAATCCGGGCGGGAGCCGCGGCAGACCCTGCCGTTTGCCGCCGGCTTGTTCTGCGCGCTCGTGGCGGCCATCGTCGGCTATTCAGCGCGGCTCCGATTCTCGGTCGCCGGTGCGGTGTTCGGTTCGGTGACGACCGGAACGGCAACGCTGGCCGTTGCCGGTGCCAGTATCGGCACCATGATGGTGCCGCTGGCGTCGGCGCTCATCGGTGCCACGCTTGCGTTCCTGACCGGACGCGTGCTCGCAGAACCCCGCTGCCTGCACCTGCGGGCCTGGCTTCTCGCCGTGGTCGGCTCACCGGTGCCCGGCTGGCGCGCCTATACGTCCGACCTCGACCCTGTGGTCCTCGTCGCCCGCAACGGCTCGATCCTCGCGGCCAACGCCACGGCACGGTCACTGCTGCCGGGCCTGTCTGCCCGCGGAACAACGATCGCGGCAATCCTCGGCCCGGAGATCGCCGCGGAGGCCCTGGCCGCCATCGACGGAAGTGCCGGCCAGGCCGTCGCCTCGTTGAATGACGGCTCCCTCTGGGTGGAGGCGACGATCACGCCCGTTCCTGGCGACGCCGTGCTTGGCTGTGCCATCATGCTGCGCGACGTGACGGCGCTGCAGGCGGCATCACGCCAACTGGCGAGGCTCGTCGAGACCGATTCCCTCACCGGCCTGCTCAACCGCCTCGGCCTTGCCGACCGGTTCCGCCAGGCCACAACAGGCCTGACCGTGCTGCTGATCGATCTGGACGGGTTCAAGCCGGTCAATGACCGCCATGGCCATGCGGCGGGTGATGCCGTGCTGCGCGCCATCGGCAGCCGGCTTGGCGGGATCGGCGGCCTCACCGTGGCGCGGATCGGCGGCGACGAGTTCGTCGTGCTGGCCGACAGCGACGGCGCCGCGCCGGCTGACCTTGCCGCCGCGATCGAGGCCGTCATCGCCCAGCCGGTTCGCCATAACGGGGTGTCGCTGCAGGTTGGCGCCAGCATCGGCTGGGCCATGTCGACGCCACCGCATCGGACGCTGGAACAGGTGCTCGACGAGGCGGACCAGGCCATGTACCGCGTCAAGGAGACGCGCCCCGCCCATCGACGCCGCAACCCGACCGAAATCCGGGCAGCCTGAGGCAGGGCCAAGGCCTGACAGACCGGGTCAAACCTGACACTGCCGACTATGCCACGCAGCACGGTCGGTCTCTGGCAGATAGACGGGCCTTCCGGATCGCATACCGCCTCGAATTCTGATTTCAATTCTGTCTTGATTGAGGCGCCCCCTCTATTCATTCATGAATTCAAAAATTGAATTACATGATTGAACGCGACAGAACAGGCCGGATTTTTGATCCCACGATGCAGGTTTAGCCTGGACGCAGCCATATCGACCATTGCGACCGCGGTCGGCTCTTGCCATAACCGCCGCGCTTCAGCCGGGAACGGGGTCGACGATGGGGATGGGACAGGTGGTAGCGCGGCTGGTCATGGGACATGCCTCGAGGGGGGCGCGCCCAGCGCAAGGCCGAAGGCTGCGCTCTGTTGCGGTGGCCTGGAGCCTGGTGCTGGCGCTGGGTTTCCTGCTGGTCGCCTCCCCGCCTCCCGCGATGGGCGCCGAACCGCCGCCCGGCATGACCAGGCAGCAATTCGACGCGCTGGTCGCATCCGTCGCCGAAGCCCTGTCGAAGGGGCTTGCGCAGTCGCCTCCGGAGCGCAGTGAAGCGGGCGCGACGGAAGACGCTTCCATCGACACCGTGGCGGAGCGGGTCAACGAACTCCTGCTCCGTGCTCCCGATGTGATCACAGCCGTCCCGGAGCTTCCGGCCCAGACGGTACGCGTGCTGGGGCGTTTCGACCGGACGGCCGCCGGTGGGAAAAGCGCTGGAATGTTCCTGTTTGTGCTGTCGCTGGCAGGCGCCGCGGTACTCGGCATCGGATGGGTGCTGCGGGCCTTGCTGGCGCCGCTGCGGCGGGGTCTCGCCAGCATTGACGCCGTTCCTTTGCCGATGTCGCGCGTGCTGGGACTGGCCCTTCTCGAGGCAGCACCCGTTGCCGTTGTTTGGATGCTGATCAAAATTGAGCTGGGATCGCTTTTCGCTGGTCAGCAAGCGCAGGCGGCCTTTGCCCGCGCAGTGCTTGACGTGGTGCTGCTCGGAGCCGTCACGGCCGCAATCGGCGAGATCTGGTTGCGACCCCGCATTCCAGCGGCCCGCCTCGCCTTCGTCGACGACGGGAACGCTCTCCTGCTGAAGCGGCTCGTGGTCACCGCCGTGGTCGTTGTGGCGGCCAGCCGGGTCTGGCTTGGCCTTATCGCAACGCCGGCGATGGTCTCCGCCGCCGTCCTCGTCAATGCATTTCTGGTAACGGCGCTTTATGCGTGGGTCGCCCGACGCGGCCGAACCGGGCTCGGCTCCTGGCTTGCCGGACTCACCAACCCATCGCCAGGGGCCGACCTCGTCGCCCGATCAACCCGGCTGGTGCAAATGGTGGCCGTACCCACCATCGGCCTGATCTTCCTCGTCCGGCTCTATGCGGGCCTGTCGGGCCGCCCGAGCTTGCCGCTGGGCAGCATCGCCACCCTGTCGGCGATCGTGCTGTTTGTGCTAAGCGAGACGCTGATCCGGTGGATACTGCGGCACCCTGATCTTGATGCTACGAACGACGGGCTGCAGGTTCGGTTGCTGCGTTCGGCCGCCCGCCTCACACGCGTTCTCGTGCTGTTGGTGGGAACCGTCGCGCTTGTCCATGTCTGGGTCGTCGACGCCCTGGGCCTCGTGAGCGAACAGGACTGGCGCATCTGGAGCCGGGCACTCTGGCAGGCGGCCATCTGCGGGTTAGGCGGCGCCCTCGTGTGGGAGGCCGTCAGGGTCAGCACCGACCGCTATGTGGCGCCCGCACACACAGGCACCCCGCACGATGCGGACGAGACCGCGCAGGAAACCGGGTCGCGGGCAAAGACTCTGGCGCCGCTGTTGCGGATCGCCGCACTTGTCGTGATCGTCGCGATCACGGTCCTGGCGATGCTTTCGGTGCTGGGAGTCAACATCACGCCGCTGATTGCCGGGGCGTCGATCCTGGGTCTGGCCATCTCGTTCGGCAGCCAAACGCTGGTCAAGGACATCGTCTCCGGCATCTTCTTCCTGGCAGAGGACGCCTTCCGCGTCGGCGAGTACATCGATTGCGGCAAGGCGAAGGGGACGGTCGAGGGCTTCGCCCTGCGGTCGCTGAAGCTGCGACACCAGAACGGACAGCTCCACACGATCCCGTTCGGCCAGCTGGGACAGGTGACCAACTTCAGCCGAGACTGGGCGACCGTGAAGTTCAATCTCCGCGTGGCGCGGGACACCGACCTCGAGGTTCTGCGGCGGGCCACAAAGAAGGTCGGCATCGCCCTCGCGGAGGATCCGACTTTCGCCGACGACTTCCTGCAGCCTTTGAAGATGCAGGGTGTCGCCGAGATCCTGGACGAGGCCCTCGTCGCCCGCTTCAAGTTCACGGTGCGGCCGTTACGGCCCAGCCAGATCCAGCGGGAAGCCATCAAGCGGCTCATCCGCGATCTCCCGGCGGCCGGGGTCTGCTTTCCGCAGCCGCCGCGGACATGAGGGCGGACGCCGCCTCTTCTGCCGGGCAGGCGACATCGCGCAGCGGCCGTCGGGCAGAACAGAGGGCCGCGCCGGCGTTGACCGCGCCACCGGCCCGCTCCAAGCGCATGACCTGAGCCGGGCTGCAGTGTGCCTCGCCGGCCGGGCGGGCGACCCTGCAACGACAGGTCGGCCGCGACGGAGGGCGTCTTGCAGGGACAGGACCGGCGGGATGGTCACGCCGCCCGGCGAGACGCCTCTTGCCGCAGGCTTAACGCTACACGTCGAGGTTGGAGACGTTCAGCGCGTTGGACTGAATGAATTCACGACGCGGTTCGACGACGTCACCCATCAGCTTGGTGAAGATGTCGTCGGCGTCCGCCACCTCACGGACGCGCACCTGCAGCAGCGAGCGGACGGTGCGGTCGAGGGTCGTCTCCCAGAGCTGCTCGGGGTTCATCTCGCCGAGGCCCTTGTAGCGCTGCAGGGCCAGACCCTTGCGGCCGATGGCCGTCATGGCGTCGAACAGCGCGATGGCACCCGCGACCGGGATCTCGTCGCCCTTGCGGACCAGGGTGGCGGGCTCGGCGAACACCTCGCGCAGGGCGGCCGTGTGCTCGTCGAGCTTGCGGGCGTCGGCCGAGCCGAGCAGGGCCGCGTCGACCCGCGCGACATGCCGCACGCCCCGCAGCGTGCGCTCAAACACGTAGCCGTCGGTGTCGACGTGCCCGGTCCAGCCACGCTCGATCTCGTCGGCGACCAGATCGAGCCGCGCGGCGACGCGGGTCGCCACGGCGTCGAGGCCGGTCAGCTCGCCCAGCGGCCGCAATGCGCCGGCCAGCGCCGCCTGCTCGACGACCTTGCGGTCATAGCGCGAGTGCAGCCCGGTGAGCAGGTTGCGGATGACGCGCGCCTCCTCGACCAATCCCTTGAGGTCGCGGCCGGCGCGCTCCTCGCCATTGGCGAGGCGCAGCACGCCGCCATCGACGCCCTGCTCGATGAGGTAGTCCTCGAGCGCGCGCTCGTCCTTGAGGTATTGCTGCGACTTGCCGCGCGTCACCTTGTAGAGCGGCGGCTGCGCGATGAAGATGTGGCCACGATCGATCAGCTCGGGCATCTGCCGGAAAAAGAACGTCAGCAGCAGTGTACGGATGTGGCTGCCGTCCACGTCGGCGTCCGTCATGATGATGATCTTGTGGTAGCGCAGCTTGTCGGCGTTGAACTCCTCCTTCCCGATGCCGGCGCCAAGCGCGGTGATCAGCGTGCCGATCTCCTGGCTGGACAGCATCTTGTCGAAGCGCGCGCGCTCGACATTGAGGATCTTGCCACGCAGCGGCAGCACGGCCTGGTATTCGCGGTTGCGGCCCTGCTTGGCGGACCCGCCGGCCGAGTCACCCTCGACGATGAAGAGTTCGGCCTTGGCAGGGTCGCGCTCCTGGCAGTCGGCGAGCTTGCCGGGGAGAGAGGCGATGTCGAGCGCGCCCTTGCGGCGGGTGAGTTCGCGCGCCTTGCGGGCGGCCTCGCGGGCCGCAGCCGCCTCCACCACCTTGCCGACGATGATCCTGGCCTCGGCGGGATGCTCCTCGAACCAGACCGACAGGGCCTCGTTGAGGACATTCTCGACGACGGGACGAACCTCGGAGGAGACCAGCTTGTCCTTGGTCTGCGACGAGAATTTGGGATCCGGCACCTTCACCGACAGCACGGCGGTGAGGCCCTCGCGGCAGTCGTCACCGGTGAGCGCGACCTTTTCCTTGCGCGTCAGGCCCGAGCTCTCGCCATAGCCGGTGACCTGGCGGGTCAGCGCGCCACGGAAGCCGGCAAGGTGGGTGCCGCCGTCCCGCTGCGGAATGTTGTTGGTGAAGCACAGCACGTTCTCGTGGTAGCTGTCGTTCCACCACAGCGACGCCTCGACGGTGATGCCGTCGCGCTCGGCTGACACCATCAGGGGCTGCGAGATGACTGGCGTCTTGGCGCGGTCGAGATAGCGGACATACTCCTCCAGCCCGCCGTCGTAGACCATGACTTCGCGCCGAACTTCCGCGTGGCGGTTGTCGGTGAGGATGATGTGGACGCCGGAATTCAGGAAGGCCAGCTCGCGCAGCCGGTGCTCCAGCGTGACGTAGTCGAACTCCACCTGGGTGAAGGTCTCGGTCGACGGCAGGAAGGTCACCTCGGTGCCGCGCCGGTCCTCGGCTGGGCCGACGACGGCCAGAGGCGCCTGGGCATTGCCGTGGCGGAACGTCATGGCGTGCTCCATGCCGTTGCGCCAGATGCGCAGCCGCAGGTGCGACGACAGGGCGTTGACGACCGAGACGCCGACGCCGTGCAGGCCGCCGGACACCTTGTAGGAGTTCTGGTTGAACTTTCCGCCGGCATGCAGCTGGGTCATGATGACCTCGGCCGCCGAAATCCCCTCCTCGGCGTGAATGTCGGTGGGGATGCCGCGCCCATTGTCGGTGACGGTGCAGGACCCGTCGGCATTCAGCGTGACGGTGACCTCGTCGGCATGGCCGGCCAACGCCTCGTCGATGGCGTTATCGACGACCTCGTACACCATGTGGTGCAGGCCCGAGCCGTCGTCGGTGTCGCCGATATACATGCCGGGGCGCTTGCGCACCGCATCCAGACCCTTGAGGACCTGGATGGAATCCGCACCGTAGGCTTCTTCGGCCGCGTCGCGGCGAGCTGCATCTGCCATTGAGGGAATACTTGTTTCCAAACGCATTGATTCGATTTGAGAATTATAGGCCCTAACGGCGGCGATTTCACGGCCGGGGCAGGCGCCGTCCACGGTTCTCGGCGTGGTGACGCCGCGCAGCGAACGCTAGGGAAAAGGCGGGTGGAACGCGGCCATCGCGACGGTCATGGGATGTTATACAGGCCCGCGACGACGGCGTCACGCGCGGGGCCGCAGGGGCGCGACGCGGCCCGGTTCCACCTCGAACTGCATCGCGCCGGCCGGCAGATCGTCGAACAGGGCCCGGTCCGCCCCGGTCATCCAGACCTGGCCGCCGAGATCCGCC